>JBGCED010000024.1:0-8261 GCA_045106055.1 Alphaproteobacteria bacterium | reverse complement strand
TGCCATTCCCCATGGTCGTTTTAATGAACTTGATCATATGATTGCCTTCTTTGTTAAGCTTCATAAAAAGGTGGATTATGATGCGGTTGATGATCGCCCTGTTGATCTTATTTTCTTGCTGCTGACCCCTGAAACCGAAGGCTCAGATCATTTACAGGCTCTTGCTGCCATTTCGCGGCAGATGCGCGATCCGCGCCTATGTGCAAAAATTCGCAAAGAAAAATCTGTGGATGCGCTTTACGAATTATTAACCCATGATGCCCAAATGGCTGACGCGCTTTAAGGAATCGCCCTTAAAATATTTCAAAAAACGGCAATTATTTGCTGGTAAAATGGGGTTATAGCGTGTAAAGCCCTGTTCATGATAGAACTTAGAAATATTGCGATTATTGCCCATGTTGATCATGGCAAAACCACGCTTGTTGATTGCTTATTGCAACAATCAGGAGCAGTAGAGGCGCATCGCGCAATTAGCGAACGCGCCATGGATTCAAACGATCTTGAAAAAGAACGCGGCATTACCATCTTGGCAAAATGCACATCAGTGCGCTGGCAAGAGGTAAAGATCAACATTGTTGACACCCCAGGCCATGCTGATTTTGGCGGCGAGGTTGAGCGGATTTTATCCATGGTTGATTCGGCGCTGCTGCTGGTGGATGCTGCCGAAGGTCCAATGCCCCAAACCAAATTTGTGTTGATGAAAGCCTTGGAACAAGGGCTTAAACCCATCGTGGTCATTAACAAGGTGGATCGCCCTGATGCCCGCCCTGATTGGGTGATTGATCAATGTTTTGATCTGTTCATTGCGCTTGGCGCCAGTGACGAGCAATGTGATTTCCCCATTCTTTACGCATCTGGCAAGCAAGGCTGGGCGGCTTCAACGCTGGAGGATGAGCGCAAGGATATGCACCCGCTGCTTGATTTAATCCTGTCGCATGTTGCCCCGCCTGTTGTTGAAATGGATGCGCCGCTTAAATTGCTATCCACGACCTTGGAAAGCGATGTGTTTTTGGGGCGCATTTTAACGGGCCGTGTTTATCAAGGCAGCATTGAAACAGGGCAAACGGTGCAAGTTCTGCGCACCAACCCCGATAATGGCAAGCATGAGAAATTAGAACAAGCGCGCCTGACCAAATTATTTAGCTTTAATGGGCTGGAGCGGGTTCAAGTTGACCGTGTTCAAGCGGGCGATATTGTGGCGATTGCAGGGCTTGTAAAAGCAACTGTGGCGGATACAATTTGTGATCTTAGCATTGATGAAGCTTTGCCCGCACGCCCCATCACCCCGCCCACCATGTCGCTGACCCTGTCGGTGAATGACAGCCCGCTTGCAGGCAGGGAGGGCAATAAGCTAACTTCCAGAATGTTGCTTGATCGCTTAATGAAAGAGGCTGAGGGCAATGTGGCAATTCGCGTCACCATGACCGAAGACCGCGATGCATACGAAGTTGCAGGGCGCGGCGAATTGCAGCTTGGCGTTTTGATTGAAACCTTGCGCCGCGAAGGCTTTGAAATGACGGTTGGCCCGCCGCGTGTGATTTTTCGCGAAGATGAAAAGGGAAAAATCCTTGAACCGATCGAAGAAGCGCATATTGATGTTGATGAAGCCTTTGCTGGGATCGTTATGGAAAAGCTGGGCCCGCGCAAGGGGGAACTTAAAGATATTCGCCCCTCTGGCGGCGGCAAGCAGCGGCTGGTGATTGAAATCCCCTCACGCGGGTTGATCGGTTATCAAGGTGAATTTTTATCTGACACCAAGGGAACGGGCATCTTATCGCGCATTTATCATGGTCATTTTCCGCATAAGGGGGTAATTCCAGGACGGCGCGCAGGGGTTTTAATCTCTGGCGAACAGGGAAAAGCATCGGCTTATGCGCTGTTTAATTTGGAAGAACGCGGTGATTTATTTGTTGACCCCAATGATGAAGTCTATGTCGGCATGATTATTGGTGAACATAATAAAGGGCAAGATCTGGAAGTGAACCCTTTAAAATCAAAGCAATTAACCAATTTTAGGGCATCTGGAAAAGATGATGCGATCAAATTAACCCCGCCTTTCAAACGCGGGCTTGAAAATGCGATGGCCTATATCGAAGAGGATGAACGGCTGGAAGTAACGCCAAAGAATCTACGCTTGCGCAAAGCCATCCTTGATCCGCATGAACGCAAGCGCGCCACCAGAAAGACGGGTGGATGATTCAAGAATTAGCCCAAAAACCAAGCGTCGAAGCGCAAATTAATGGAATTTTAACTGAAAAATTCAATCCTGTTCATTTGCAAATTGAAAATCAATCCCATATGCACGCCCATCATGCGGGATCGCCCAATACAGGCGAATCGCATTTTGATGTGATGATTGTTGCTGCGATTTTTGAAGGGCAAAACCGAATCATGCGCCAAAAAGCAGTCTATGCCGCTTTGGATCAATTATTGAAAGATAAAATCCATGCGCTGTCCTTGCGCTGTCTTACCCCCCAAGAATCCACCCCCGAAAAATAGGTGTTCAAACCGTGCGGCTTGCTGGCATATCTTCTGTTTCAAGAATATTGAGCATCCTTATATGCTTGTCGCTGGCATTTGGTGTAATGCTTACCCAAACCAGCGCAAATGCCCAAACCAGCACAAAATTAAAAATTCCGCGCATGGTATCGGTAAAGGCCGAGGGGGTGAATGTGCGCGCGGGTCCCGGCATCAGCTATGCCATTAAATGGGTCTTGATGCGCCGCCATTATCCTGTTGAAATCATTGCCGAATATCAAAGCTGGCGCAAGGTGCGCGATTGGGAAGGTGCCGAGGGTTGGATTTTTCACTCTGCCCTCGCTTCAACCAGATCGGTGATCATTGATGATAATAATGTGGTGTTAAGGCGTTTATCTTCAAGCAGCTCGCCTGCCGTTGCGCGCCCTGCTGCGGGGGTGGTTGGCTTGGTTGAAACATGTGAATCCTTATGGTGTTTTGTTAAAATCAGAAGTTATCAGGGCTGGATTGAACGCGATAATTTATGGGGGTTATATCCTGATGAACAGCTTGATTAAATCTTATTTTGCCCCCTTGCACATATCATTTTTGTAAAATCCTTCATGCCCTCCCTTTTGCACACCCCGCATAAAAAGCACCCCAAATCGGCGCGCCATATCGCGCTTAACGCATGGATGAAATTTGATACAGGGCTTTATGATCAACAGCCAAGCACGGTTGAAGCTTTGCTGCTTGGCGAAGCGGATTATCAGCAGCTAAGCCCATCTGATCAAGGCTTTGCGCGGGCAATGCTGCTTTTTGCCATGCGCCATTATGGGCAGCTGGAAAAATTAATCCTGTTGCAATTTGATAAAAAGCCTGCGGCAAAATTATGGCGCAAATTATCGCCCTTTCTAATGCTTGGCGCGGCGCAAATGATCATTATGAAACTGCCCGCCCATGCGGTTTGCAATGAAATGACCGCTTTGGTTAAAAAATTTAAATTGGTGGGGCTTGATCGTTTGGCAAACCGCATTTTGCGCAAAATTGCTGCCCATGGCGCAGCCGATTTACCCGATCCCATCCATAATTTACCTGCCTTTTTTCAAACCATGATTGCTCAAAATTACGGGGCAGAGATTAATCCGCAGCTTGCGCTTGCATTGCTGGAGCCGCCGCCGCTTGATCTTTCTTTTAAAAGCGCAGCCGCGCGCGATGAATTTATCAAGATCAGCACCGCGCAAGCAATGAAATATGATATGATCAAACTGGGCAATCAATTAAGATTAATGCCTGCGCCTGCTGCCGTAACCGCGCTGCCTTTATTTCATCAAGATGCGTGGTGGGTGCAGGATTTTGCAGCCCAGCTGCCGATTGCTTGCTTGGAATCCAAAGAAATAAACCATAAGCGCACGCTGGATATGTGCGCCGCACCTGGGGGAAAATCCTTGCAGCTTGCAAGCTTGGGTGCGCAAGTAACCGCGATTGACATTTCAAATGCACGGCTAAAACGCCTAAACGAAAACCGCAAGCGGCTTTGCTTTCAAGCCAATATTGCCATCAAGCAAGCAAATATGCTAACCCTTGATCTTGACGCTCTTAATGGCGATCAAGGCGATAGCGGGTTTGATCTGATCATTTTGGACGCGCCATGCAGCGCATCTGGCACGGTGCGGCGCAATCCCGAAATTTTAAGAAAATTTACCAATCCCGATGATTATCAACATCAACTTGATCAGCTGATTGCCATGCAGCGCGCCTTGGCACTAAAGGCGCAATCCTTGTTAAATCCGCATGGGATTTTGCTTTATATTGTTTGCTCGCTAGATGTGCAAGAGGGCGAAGCGCAATGTCAGCACATTATTAATCATCCAGACATTTATCATTTGCAACCAAGCACGCTGATTACCGATCAACGGCTTGAAACACTAGAAAATATTGCTAAAACCGCGCCCATAAGCTTTAGCAATCTTGAAGCGGGGGCATCGCTGCGCTTGCTGCCCCATGACGGCATGGATGGTTTCTTTTTTGCAAAATTCACAAAAATCGGCTAAACTTCAAACCATGTCCGCGCCCATCTTCATTCACACGCATTGCCATACTGCCTATTCCTTGGCGGAAGGTGCGCTTAAAATTAAAGCACTGGTCGCGCTTGCGGCGGAATATCACATGCCTGCTGTGGCAATCACCGACTCGATGAATTTATTTGGGGCATATGAATTTTCGCAAGCAGCAAGCAAGGCAGGCATTAAACCCTTAATTGGTTGCCAAATCAGCGTTACAGGTTCTGTTGACCCCTCAGTTCCCGCCGCAAAATCCCCGCTTGGACCTGTTAAAACCAGCCATGATGAATTGGTGCTATTTGCACAAAATGAACAGGGTTACCGCAATTTATGCCGCTTGGTCTCGATGGCATATTTAGAAAATGATGGCATTGAACCCCCTTCCATTCACGCAGAGTGGCTGCATCGCCCCGCCATTACCGACGGGCTAATTTGTTTAACGGGCGGGATTGCTGGCGGGTTATTTAAACATCTTGTCAATCATAATCAGGCAAAGGCAACGGCTGAATTAACGGCTTTAAAGACCTTATTTCCCGATCGGCTTTATGTTGAAATTCAGCGCCATGGGCTAGGCACACAGCGCCAAGTTGAACCCTTGTTGGTTGCACTTGCCGATCAACATCATGTGCCGATCATTGCCACAAATGATTGCTATTTCAAGGATCAAGCCACCCATGAAGCGCATGAGGTTTTATTATGCATCGCCCAAGGGGTGACGATCAGCAACCCAGATCGCCGCAAAGTCACCGCCCAGCATGGTTTTTTATCACAAAGCACCATGCAGGAAACATTCCATGATCTGCCAGATGCTGTTGCAAATACGGTTGAACTGGCGCAGCGTTGTAATTTCATGGTTGAACCTGCTGCGCCAATGCTGCCGCGCTTTGATGCGCCAGACAATATGGATGAACAGGATTATCTTGCCAAAAAGGCAAATGATGGCTTGCAAACGCGCCTTGATCGGATTGATGCGCGCGCAGATATGGACGCGAAACAACGCCAAGCATTTGATGAAACCTATCAAACCCGCTTGGATTATGAATTAAAAGTTATTTTTTCATCGGGCTATTCGGGGTATTTTTTAATCGTTTCCGATTTTATTGAATGGGCATTGGATCAAGATATTCCCGTTGGTCCTGGCAGGGGATCGGGTGCAGGTTCATTGGTTGCTTACACCCTTAACATTACCAATATTGACCCGATTGAATGGGGCTTGCTGTTTGAACGGTTTTTAAATCCAGAACGCGTCAGCTTGCCCGATTTTGATGTTGATTTCTGCCCTGATAAGCGCGATCTGGTGATTAAATATGTGCTGGATAAATATGGCGAAGATCGCGTCGGGCAGATTATTACCTTTGGATCATTGCAAGCGCGCGCTGCGCTTCGTGATGTCGGGCGGGTGCTGGAAATTCCCTATTCCAAAGTGGATTATATTTGCAAACTTACCCCCAATAACCCAGCCGAACCTATGGATTTAAAAACCGCATTAAAGCAAGAACCAAGGCTGCAAGCCGAGGTTAGGCAGGATGAAGCCATCAAGCAATTATTTAACATTGCGATTGAACTTGAAGGGCTTTACCGCCACGCTTCCACCCATGCAGCTGGGGTGGTGATCAGCGATAAGCCGTTAATTGATATTGTGCCGCTTTACCGCGATCCGCGATCAGACTTGCCCACCACCCAATATAGCAAAAATTACGCCGAAGCGGTTGGGCTGGTAAAGTTTGACTTTTTGGGGCTTAAAACCCTGTCCGTGGTGGAACGCGCAGTGGATCAGATCAACGCCAGCCTGCCCGCAACAGCACCCAAAGTGGATATTAATCATATTCCGCTGGATGATCCAAACACGCTTAAATTATTTCAAGACGCAAATACGCATGGCATCTTTCAGCTGGAAGGGGTGGGGATGCGCCAATGGTTAAAAGAACTAAAGCCAAATTCCATTAATGATATTGTGGCGCTGCTTGCTTTATATCGCCCTGGCCCGATGGAGCAGATCCCAACCTATGTCGCTTGCAGATGGGATCGCCAAGCCCCGATTTATCCCCATGAAAGCACCATTCCTTTTTTAAAGCCAACTTACGGGGTTGCGGTCTATCAAGAGCAGGTCATGCAAATCACCCAAACCGTTGCAGGGTTCAGCCTTGGGGCAGCCGATCAATTCAGGCGCGCCATCGGCAAGAAAGACAAAAGCGTCATGCCTGTCATAGAACAGGATTTTGTAAAAGGCGCAGGAAAAGCCCAGAATATGCCAGAAGATGTGGCGCGCGAATTATTTAATGTCATTGCAAAATTTGCGGGCTATGGCTTTAACAAATCGCACGCCGTTGCCTATGCGATTATTGCCAATCAAACCGCATGGTTAAAAGCAAATTACCCGCTTGAATATTATGTTGGCGCAATGTCGCAAGAAATTAAGGCAGGGTCAACCGACTCGCTTGCGGGCTTTTTTAATGATGCAAAACGCAATCAGATCACGGTTCTGCCCGTTAGCATCAATCACCCAAATTTAGAATTTGAAATTGAACCCCTTCCCCATGACCCGAAGAAGGATCAGGATAATCGGGGGCTGCGCTATTCGATGATGGCATTAAAAGGGGTGAATATTGCGGGCATTACCGCGATTAAGCAAGCCCATGAAGCAGGCGGCGATTTTAAAAATATGTTTGATTTTCTTGAACGCACCCCGCAATTACCAGGCTTCAAGCGGCTGTTTGAAACCTTGATCTGTGCGGGCGCATTTGATGCGCTTGAATCAAACCGCAATAAATTGCTGGAAAATAGCGAAGAATTGGTGAATTATGGGCTTGCTGCCACCCAATCACGCAGCAATGGGCCAGGGCTGTTTGGCGCGCAGCTGGTGAAGGATAACCGCCCAAAATTAACCGAAGCCCAGAACTGGTCAAATGCCCATCAATTGGCGCAGGAAGCGCGCGCCGTTGGCTTTTATTTAACAGGGCATCCTTTGGATTCCTTAACCCTTGGTCTAGCGCGTTTGGGCGTATCGGAATCGCAAGATTTGGAAACAGGCAAGGTAAAAGTTGCTGGCTCCATTTTGTTGGCTGGGATTGTATTGCAGGTCAAAAGACGCACCATCACCGTTATTGATGCCGATAAAAAAGGCAATAAAAACACCCCAGACAATCAAGACATGCCCCCACCAAATCCAGAAACGCAAATGCGCAAAGTACGGATGGCAGTCATTCATTTATCCGATCATTCGGGCAATTTTGAAGCGGTGCTTTATGATTCACAAATTGATCAGTATGAAAATTTCTTGCAAGCGGGAAATTTACTGTTGCTGCATGCAAAGCTTAAATTTGATGCTAAAAAATCAGAAGCAACCACAGATGATGCAGCGCCGCTTCCCCCCAATGACAGTAATCCGCAACATGATAAGATAGAGCCAGCTGCGACCGATTCTCCTGTTTCTTTGGATGCAGAAGAAAAAGGACAAATGCGCCTTAAAATCATGCAAATTGAGGATTTATCAAGCGTCATTGCCAATAGCGCACAAGGGGCAAAAATCACCATTCACGGCGACAGCCATGATTTTAAATCCTTATCCAAAGCCCTTTATGAAACAACGCAAAATGGCCATGGCATCATCCATATTATTTTAAAACCCCAAGGCGATGATGGCGATCAATTTGAATTGCAAATGCCCAGCCGTTACAGCCTATCGGCTGATTTTGAACCCGCAATAAGGGCGCTTGGGCATCAAGTAAATATTCTTTAAAG
>JBGCED010000023.1:0-14813 GCA_045106055.1 Alphaproteobacteria bacterium | reverse complement strand
CGCTTGGTTAAATGGCAACCCAACCGTTACCGTTCGCATTGAAGGTCATGCTGATGAGCGCGGAACGCGGGAATATAACCTTGCTTTGGGCGAGCGTAGAGCAAATGCAGTTCGTGAATATTTGATGAGCCAAGGCGTGTCTGGCGGACGCATCGCAACCATTTCTTATGGTAAAGAACGCCCAGCAGCCGTTGGCACCAGCGAAGAAGCCTATGCGCAAAATCGCCGCAGTGTGACCGTTTTGGTTTCGGGTTACCGCAATTAAAAACCTTATCATCAAGCCGGGCTTTTTGTGAAAGGCTTTGTTTGATGGATATGTCATAAAACAAAAAAATCACACTGTTCATCGGTGTGATTTTTTTTGCTTTAATTTTACGAACAAACAATTGATTTTCATCAATGGCATGACCCAAACGGAATGACCCAATGCGCTTAATGGATGCAATTCACATCATCGATTCTAAAGCCCCAGACGGGCTGCATATTGAAAAAACGCCAATTCCGCACTGTCCTGATGGGTGGCTGCTGATTAAGGTTCACGCTGCGGGGGTTAATCGTCCTGATTGTTTGCAGCGTCAAGGGCTATATCCGCCACCAGCAGGGGCAAGCAAGCTGCTTGGACTTGAAATTGCGGGCGAAATTGTTGAATGCAGTCCCAATCTTACCAAGCATGATGGCGGCACATGGCGCGTGGGGGATATGGCGTGCGCATTAAGCCCTGGCGGCGGTTATGCAGAATATTGCGCTGTGCCAGCAGGGCATGCGCTGCCAATTCCAACGGGTTTTTCAATGCTGGAAGCTGCCGCCTTGCCCGAAACTTTTTTTACCGTTTATTCCAATTTATTTATGCGCGGGATGCTTAAAGCGGGTGAAATTGTGTTAATTCATGGCGGATCAAGCGGCATAGGCACGACCGCCATACAGCTTGCAAAAGCACAAGGTGCGATTCCGATTGTGACCGTGCGCAATGCAGAAAAGCAAAATGCCTGTTTGCAAATGGGGGCAGCAGCCGCCTTTATTTATCAGGATATGCCATGGGAACAGCATGTTATGGAATTTGTAAACGCCCATTATCCCGCTAAGCATCCCGCTAAGAAGGGCGTGGATATGGTGGTTGACATGGTTGGCGCGCCTTATTTAACCCGCAATCTTAATCTTTTGGATTTTGATGGGCGGCTGGTGCAAATTGCGGTGCAGCATGGCAGCAATGCTGATATGGATTTACGGTTGATGATGATCCGCAGACTGCATTTGATGGGGTCAACCTTGCGCCCGCAATCGATTACAGCCAAAACAAATATTGCGGCAAAGCTTTATAAGCATATTTGGCCCTTATTGGAATCGGGGCAGATAAAACCGATCATTTACAAAAGCTTCCCCTTGAAGCAAGCGGGGATGGCACATCATTTGATGGAAGAAAGCCAGCATATTGGCAAAATTATGCTTGAAATTTAATTTTAGCCCTATAGAAATAAAAGGCAGTTAAACGCAATACCCCCTATCATCCATTTTGGGAGCAACCAAGACCATGACCAAGACCGAACATAGCGGTGCCGAAATTATCATTAAAGCGCTTATTGATCAAGGTGTGGAGGTGGTGTTTGGCTATCCAGGCGGCGCGGTTCTGCCGATTTATGATGCGTTATTTCAGCAAAATCATTTGCGTCATATTTTGGTGCGCCATGAACAGGCGGCGGTTCATGCAGCAGAAGGCTATGCACGATCAACAGGCAAGCCTGGCGTTGTGCTGGTTACTTCTGGGCCAGGGGCAACCAATGCGGTGACGGGGCTTACCGATGCGCTGATGGATTCAATTCCCCTTATTTGCCTTTCAGGTCAAGTTGCAACCCATTTGATTGGCAATGATGCATTCCAAGAATGCGATACAACGGGCATCACCCGCCCTTGCACCAAGCATAATTATTTGGTGCAATCAGCAGCGACATTGCCGCGCATTATACATGAGGCATTTTATGTTGCCACAACAGGCAGACCAGGTCCTGTTTTGATTGATATCCCCAAAGATGTTCAATTTGCCAGCGCCGAATATCTTGAGCCAAAGCAGGTCACCCACAAAACTTATTACCCGCAAATCATGCCGCATGAAGATCAAATCGCCAAAGCACTTGCCTTGATCACAACGGCAAAAAAACCAATCATTTATGCAGGCGGCGGGATTATTAATTCAGGGGATAAAGCCTGCACGCTGCTGCGCGAATTTGTGCGGATGACCAATTTTCCATGCACCTTAACCTTGATGGGACTTGGGGCTTATCCTGCTGATGATCGGCAGTTTTTAGGCATGCTGGGAATGCACGGCACTTATGAAGCAAATTGGGCGATGCATGATAGCGATGTGATGATCTGTGTTGGCGCAAGGTTTGATGATCGGATCACGGGCCGGCTTGACGCATTTGCCCCTTATGCCAAAAAGATTCATATTGATATTGACCCCTCCTCGATCAACAAGAATGTGCAGGTTGATGTGCCAGTGGTTGCGGATGTTGGCGAAGCCTTAAATGCGTTAATTTCAGGGTGGAAAGCATCAAAAACCCATCCTGAGCTTGGGGATATTAAGGCATGGTGGCAACAGATTGAGGAATGGCGCAAAATCGATTGCCTGAAATTTCAACATTCTGCGGATATTATCAAACCGCAACATGCGATCAAGCGCCTTTATGAAATTAGCCGCGAGCGCAAGCTTGATACCTTTATCACCACCGAAGTTGGGCAGCATCAAATGTGGGCGGCCCAGTATTTTGGCTTTAATGAGCCCAATCATTGGATGACTTCTGGTGGGCTTGGCACAATGGGTTACGGCTTTCCCGCTGCGATTGGGGTGCAGCTTGCGCATCCTGATGCGTTGGTGGTGGATATTGCGGGGGAGGCTTCGATTCAAATGAACATTCAAGAATTATCAACCGCGATTCAATATCGCCTGCCCGTTAAAATCTTTATTTTAAATAATCGTTATTTGGGCATGGTCAGGCAATGGCAGGAATTGCTGCACGGATCACGCTACAGCGAATCCTATTCGGAAGCATTGCCTGATTTTGTAAAGCTGGCTGAAGCCTATCAAGGCAAGGGGCTGCGCGCAGAAACCCCCGATCAACTGGATCAAGTGATCAATGAAATGATTGACCATAAAGGCATGGTGGTTGCTGATATTTGTGTGGATTCATCCGAAAATTGCTATCCGATGATCCCTTCGGGCGCAGCGCATAATGAAATGCTGCTTGGCCCCGTAGCAGAAGGCACCAGCGCAGTATCAGAAGCAGGAAAAATGCTGGTTTAATAAAGCCCTTGACCGTTGGCGCAAGCCCAATGGGAAACAAGTGCAGCGTTAAAGCCCACAAGCGTGGGCCGCCGACAGTTCGGCGTAAGTCCAGCGGCGTGTGAGCGTAAAAAAGCGCGCTTAAAAGCTTTAAAGTTACTTTCAAAGCTTTTAAGCAATGCCCGTTAGAAAAAATTAGCCGACCAATTCATAGCCTGCAAAGAAATATGAAATTTCAATCGCAGCGGTTTCAACAGCATCCGAGCCATGAACGGAATTTGCCTCAACCGATTCCCCATACGCTTTGCGAATCGTGCCTTCTTCGGCATTGGCAGGGTTGGTTGCGCCCATAATTGCGCGGTAATTGGTGATTGCATCCTCACCCTCAAGCACTTGAACCACAACGGGGCCAGAGGTCATAAAACCAACCAAATCATTAAAAAAGGCGCGTTCTTTATGCACAGCATAAAATGTTTCTGCCATTTGCGTGGTCATGTGAATGCGTTTTTGGGCAATGACCCGCAAGCCGCTTTGTTCAATCATCGCATTGATCGCGCCTGTAAGGTTGCGGCGGGTTGCATCGGGCTTAATGATTGAAAAAGTATGTTGAATAGCCATAATATGTATAAATTCCTTAAAATCTGTTATTAAATATATAGAGTATCAAATATGATAGAGCAGCGGATTTACACCAATCTTGATCAATATTCAAGCAAAACCCGCCCGCAAAGTCGCTTTATTTTGGAAAAGGGGCATAAATTTCAAGCGCGGGCAAATCCTCCACCAACCCATTTTGGGTTAGATAATCTGCAAAGCGTTGATAACGCACAGGATCAAAGGCACGCGGGCTTTGCGCAAAGCGATGCAGCGTATCATCAAAGGCGCGGCGATTTAGCGTATCATCCAGCTTTGAATCATAATCAATCATTGCTGCCATTGCCTGTTCAGGGTGATTAAGCATAAAATGGGTTGCGCGCTCAATCGCGTCCATAAATCTTGCCATTACGGGGTCTTGCAAGCGATCTTGCTTTACCACATAAATTAATTCATCATAAGCAGGAACACCATATTCCTCAACAAAGAAGCTGCGCCCCTTTGTGCCAGCCAGCGCCAGCAGGGTAAGTTCAAAATTGCGAAACGCGCCAATCACGGCATCCACCTGCTGCGATGCAAGCGCCGAAGTAAGGGCAAAATTGACATTTACCAGCTCAACATCTTCAAGGCTTAGCCCAGCCCCAGCAAGCATTGTTCCCAGCAGCATTGATTCCATTCCCGCAACCGAATAGCCAACCTTACGCCCCTTTAAATCGGCAATGGTTTGAATTGGACCATCATCCAGCACCACCAGCGCATTTAATGGGGTTGCAACCAAAGTGCCAAGCCGCGCAAGCTCAAGCCCCGCCGCAATTTGTAAATAAAGCTGAGGTTGATAAGAAATGGCAATATCCCCCCTCCCCGCAGCGACCAGTTTGGGCGGCAATGAAGGATCCGCTGGCGCAATCAATTCAACATCCAAATTCTGATCTTCAAAATATCCAAGCTGCTTTGCAATCAACAAGGGCGCATGATCAGGATTGACATACCAATCCAGCAATATGGTCAAGGAATCTTGCGCGGGGGCTTGATCTTGTGAAAGCGCAGGGACTTTCATTCCAGCCATTAAGCCGAACATTATGATCGCAGCAAAGACGCTTGTAACGCTTTGCCCGCTTGATCTAAGGCGCATGATGATGATGTGCATCTTTATCCTAACTTTTTGATATTTTTAGTCAAATTGTTGTTATTGTGCTTATTGTCACTGCGTGATCCTTTATAATATGGATAATAAATCATAAGGTTCAAGCTTCAACATCAAAGAACATAGCCGTTATTTGGCAAAAGCGCAAATCATGTTGTTTTTTATCTAAAAACCTGTTAAATCATATTCAAAGTAAAATCGTTAAAGTTGCTGGGTGCTGTAAACAATATTTTTGAAAACTTAAAGAAAATAAGGAAACAAGATCATGGCCGGCAACACATTAACACGCGCAATGATTGCGGAAGTAATCCATTTGGAAACAGGCTTGCCGCGAAATGATACATCCAATTTGGTTGAAAGCATCATTGATTTAATCAGCGATGCATTGCGAGAGGAAGAGATTGTAAAAATCACCTCTTTTGCAAGATTCGAGGTTAAGCATAAGCGCGAGCGTATTGGGCGCAACCCAAAAACCAAGATTGACGCACGCATAAAACCGCGCAAAGTCGTAAGTTTTCGCGCAAGCACCATGCTTAAATCCACGGTCAACCGCCAATTCTTAAAAGAACAATTTTAGCTTTCCCGCGCAAAAATTCAATTTAAGTCAAGCTGGCTAAGTCAAGTTGATAAGTGCCATGCTTGGCGGTGATCGTAAAGCCAACATTTGCTTTTAAACCGTCAAGCTTTTGCCGCAACCGATAAATATGGGTTTCAAGCGTATGGCTTTCGCTTTCATTGTGATAATGCCATAGCCGTTTCAGCAATTCCAACCGATCTATGGGTCGCCCTGCATGGCGGTAAAGATGCTGCAATAGCAGCAATTCCTTATCGGTTAGGGGCTTTGAATGGTTCTGATGCAACAGCATCACGCGCTTTACAGGATCAATTTCAAGCGCCCCAAGCGCAAAAGGATGATCAAGCGCATTTGTTGATTGTTTAATGCGCGCCGTTAATTGCGCGATAAGCTGTATGAATTTAACAGGCTTTTCTATATAAAGCATGGGCGGCTTAATGATTCCATCATCCCTATCGGGCGGGCTGGTTGCTTCATCCAGCAACAATATGTCTAGATCATAATGCGCGTTTAACGCATCATCATCTGCAATATGGATAAGATGATAATTGGATTTATATTCATTTGCTTCAAAACTTGTTTGAAGCAATGAAACCATCAACGGATCACGGCACATTAATCCAATTTTATGGTAAGGATATTCCATAAATTATGGGGTCGTCCGCTTATATCTTAAATCAGATTGCAAAAGAATAATTACATTCCGCCTTGAAAGCGATAGGTCGCGGTCGCGGCAAAAATATGCCCCGTTATGCCTTCATTGGAATAGGTTGCATTCGGAGTTGTGCTTTGACCCGATGGACCATCCGTATTCAAATATGTATATTTACCGCCAACAGACACATCCTCATTCACTGGATAATCCGCGCCCGCATGCAGCGCAATGCCATATTTCATATCATCATCGCCATAATCGGCAAGCAATATCCCCGCGCCAACATAAGGGTGTAGCCCTTCATCATCGCGTAATTTTTCGCCAATAAAATAATATGCGTTCGCGCTATAGATCGTGGCATCCAAATTGGTGCCATCGGTATATTCAATATCCATCGCTTGATAACCAACACCGACCCTTATTTTGGGATCAATCGCCATGCGGTCCATGCCAAATTCAAGCCCGATGCTGCTTGGGTTTTCATCTGCGCTAGAGCTGGTTGCAACCCCATTACGCGACCCTGTTAAATCATCCACCATTCCAAAGCCATAAGCACCTTGAATATAATATTCAGCCTTTGCCGTTGAAATCGTGCCAAGCACCATCAAAATGGCGGCGAACATAGGAATTGCCTTGCTTTGAATCAAAAAGATTTTGCTAGCATTGGTGTTTTTTGTGTTTTTTATGGGGTTCATTGTGCTTTCCCTTAAAGCGAATAAAATTCTATGACCTTGTGCCTTTCTGGCATGATAACAAACAATAATTAAGAATTATTATTTTATTTTGCCATTCTTGTCAATGATTATTGATGAATATTTACAATTACTTGATTGAGGGCTGAATATTGGGAACGAATAGTCCGCCATAGCTGTCTTGCTCAAGGCAAGGGGTAATGCGCTATTGAACTGCCAAGGAAAGACCAATGGGACAATGATCTGATAATGATTTTTGGGTATGAAGCGGCAAATCAACTAAATATTCCTTAAAGGAATCAAGCGCGATCAACCCTGCTGCCAGCTCGTTCATAATCATATGGTCAATGAAATATTGATATTTGCCATGATGGCATTTTGAACGCTGAAACCGATTGGGGCGCACAAGCGAAGCCGCATAGCCTGAGGCATTTTCGTCAAACAAGGCGGGCCACATCCAATCAAGCGGGTTATAATGTGCAGATGGTTTATAAATAAATGCCGAATTGGGGGTTGGCTCAAGGTCCAGGCGGCGATTAAAATCACCAACAATGATAAAAGCATCATCGGCGTCAATGCGCGCACTGATCCAGTTTTTTAATATTTTCAGCTGCGCTTGAAGCTGCTTGCACGCAGCCGAAGGATAAGAAAGCGGGCGTTGATGGCAACTTGATTTTAAATGCACCCCAAGCACAGATACTTGATGCGCGCCAAAATCAAACGCAAGTCCAATCCCATCACGAACTGTCCCTGTATTATTTAATGACGCTAAAGTGATTGGGCGGATATAAGGCAATAATGGTTTTCTGATTAAAATTGCTTGCTTCATATTGCGTCCTGCTGCGCTTAAAATGGCGTGATGCGTATCAGGCAATAAGGGACGCAAGGCAAGGCTGCTGCTAATTTCTTGCAAGAAAACCATGTCTGCATCCAAAGCATCCAGCATATCCGCCAGTAAGGATAGCTGCGCAGGCGTGCGATGCCCCGCTTTGTTCGTTTTGGAATTAAGCGGCGATAAACGCTGAACATTCCAGCTTATAATCCGCAATTCACCATCTGGCAACAGGCTTGAAATTGGTTTCAGCGATCCATTTGCAGCCAATGCTTGCGCCCATGGCAAAAGGGCAAGCGCGCTTAACATCAGCATGCCTAACCCTAGCCATAATGCTTTGCGCGTAAATATATGGTTCAAAAAGTTAAAAAAATACATTTTATATCGCTATATGTTCTTTTTTTCGTTGAAACCGCCTTTAAAAAAGAACATATTATGAATAAAGCAACAGGTCAAGACAAATATAATCTAAAGTTATTAATTTATAGTTAATATTCTTTAGGGTGTATTTCTGCGCCTTGAATCACAGCAACCGATCCTGCAACTAACTTGCTTCTGGGCTTGACTTGCTTAAATGAATTGCTATTACATCCCTTAAACCCATAATGATGACGCATATGAATGGAAATGATCAAACCCAGATGGTAAAAATACTGCGTTCCTTATATGATTTTATGCTTGGGCTTGCCAATCATCCCCATGCGCCATTATGGCTGTTTTTAATTGCCTTTATTGAAAGCTCTGTCTTTCCCATCCCCCCCGATATTATGTTGATTCCAATGTGCATTGCCGCAAAGCGGCGCGCCTTTTTATTTGCCTTTATCTGTTTGGCAGGCTCGGTGTTGGGCGGGATGGCGGGCTATGGGGTTGGCTTTTATCTGTTTGAACAATTTGGCAGACCAATTATGATCGCCTATGGTCATGGGGATATGCTGGAAATGGTGCAAGCATCCTATCAAGCGCATGGCATGTGGTTTGTGTTTACCAGCGCAACCACGCCGATTCCCTATAAAATCTTTACCATTGCAAGCGGCGCATTGCAGCTTGAATTTTTCAGCTTTGTTGGCATTTCAATCTTGGGGCGCGGCATAAGATTCTTTTTGGTTGCGCTGTTGCTATATTATTTTGGGCAGCCCATTCGCAATTTTATAGAAAAATATCTGGGCTGGGTCAGCTTGGTTGCGGTCTGTTTGCTGGTCGGAGGGTTTATATGGATCGCTTATCAAGCATAAAATCATCCCCCCCACGGATGACATTGCTGGCGGCAAGCATTTTGCTGATCGTTTATATTGCTGAATATGGGTTTGGCATTCTGCCGTGCCAATTATGCCTTTGGCAGCGTGTTCCATGGTGGATCATGCTTGTTATTTCCATATTATTCTGGCTGCTTCATCCCCGTTTGCCCCGCCATTATTTCACCCTGATTGCGCTTATCATCATGCTTGGTTCTGCGGGGCTTGGCTTGTTTCATGTCGGGGTTGAATATGGGTGGTGGGCTGGGCTTTCAAGCTGTGGTGGCAGCGCGGCAACAGCGGCAAATGACGGCCCTGTTTCGCTTGTTGAACGCATGCGCCAAGCCCAAGCCACCCAAATTGTGCCATGCGATCAGCCCGCATGGCAATTATTCGGCATCAGCTTTGCGGGCTATAATTTGATTGCATCATTTTTACTGATTGTCTATCTTATAAAAGACATTATATCAGATAAAGCAAGCCATGCTGTAACAGGGTAAGGACAAGATAAATCATGCAAGCCGATCATCATTATGATTACAGCAAGCCGTTTTTTCGCCCAGGCGATAAAGTGGGCGATAGAAAGGGTGGTCGCGCTTTTTCCCATCAAGCAGCTTCTGATTTTGATCTTGCTGAAATGGCGCGGGTTGACCATGCAGGGGAATTTGGGGCAACCGTCATTTATAAAGGGCAGCTTGCAGGGGCAAAAGAAAAACCGCTTGCCGACCTTGATGCGCAGCAAGCCTATATCGATTCCCTGGAAGAAATGCTGAAACAAGAGCAACAGCATCTGGCATGGTTTGAAGATTATATGATTAAAAATCGAGTGCGTCCCAGCTTGATGATGCCCTTGTGGGAACGCTTGGGGTTCGCCCTTGGCAAATGGACTGCAAAACGCGGCAAAGAAAGCGCAATGGCATGCACCGTTGCCATTGAATCAGAAATTGAAGCCCATTATCAAGAACAAATCAATCTTTTAGAAAATGCCGCACAAACTGATCCTGCGCTTAAGGATTTATATGATCATCTGGTTAAATTTCGCAATGAAGAATTGGAACATCACGATCACGCGCAAGCAGCGGGCGCAACAAGTGCGTCCCTATATCCTTTATTAAATAAAGCAATTCGCAGCGGGGCATTATTATCAATCGCGCTTGCAAAACGCTTATAACGACAAGATACAAGATGATGATTCAAGAACAGAATAGCAAATCCGCACAAGCCCCCATGAATATAAGCCGAAGGGGCTTGATGATGGTATTAAGCTCCCCCTCTGGTGCGGGCAAGACCAGCTTATCACGCGCATTGCTTGGTGCGGATGATAATTTATCCTTATCCATATCGGTTACCACCCGCCAGCCCCGCGCTGGGGAACGCGATGGCGTGGATTATTTCTTTATCAATCGCGATGAATTTCACGCAATGATTGAACAAGATCAGCTGCTGGAACATGCCGAAGTATTTGGGCATCATTATGGAACGCCAAGGGCGAATGTGCTGACATCGCTAAAGGCGGGAAAAGATATTTTATTTGATATTGATTGGCAGGGCGCGCAGCAGCTGAATGATCATGCAAACGAAGATTTGGTTAAAATCTTTATCCTGCCACCATCGATTGAGGCCTTAAAACAGCGTTTGCTTAATCGCGCTTTGGATAGCGAAGCCGTGGTTGAACGGCGCATGAACAAGGCGGATGACGAGATGAGCCATTATAGCGAATATGATTGGGTGCTGGTAAATGTTGATTTTGAACAGACCCTTGCCAACATCAAAGCGATTTTACATTCCGAACGGCTAAGGCGGTATCGCATGGAGGGGATCGGCGAATTTGTGAAGCAATTACGCGCAAATGCCCATCATTATCACAAACCATCACCGTAACAATAAATAAGGATGCGGCTGCAATATGAAAGCGAAGCTTGATCAAGCCCCAAATGAAAAGACAAGCGAACCCATCATTGTTGGGGGCGGGCTGGTTGGACTTTCACTGGCGTTGGGGCTTGCAAAAAGTGGGTTTAAGCCCATCTTGATTGATCAGGGCGATGATCAGGCAAAGCTTGCAACAGCCTATGATGGGCGCGCTTCCGCGCTTTCTTACAGTACAGGAAAATTATTTAAAGCCTTGGGGTTATGGGATCAATTTCTGCCCTTTGCCCAGCCCATTCACGACATTAGAATTGCCGATGGCGATATAGCGGGCATCGCACTTGCAGGTGCGGGGGAAATTGCAGCCCCCCCTAAAATCTCGCCCTTGGTGCTGGATTTTTGCGCGGGCAAGGATGGGGCAAGCGGGGATATTAGCGCGGATGGCACACCGTCTTTTGGATGGATCATTGAAAACCGCCAAATTTTCAACATTTTAATCAAGGCGGTTAAGGAAAATCCCGCAATCAGGCGCATTCAAAATCGCAATGTAAAAGCCTTGACCATGCCACAAGATCATGCGGGGCAGATTTCAATTATTCTGGATGATGATCGCACCCTATCAAGCCCGTTGGTGCTGGCAGCGGATGGCAAATTTTCAAATCTGCGCAGCCAAGCTGGACTTCAAAACCATCAAAAGGATTATCATCAAACTGCGATTGTCTGCACGGTTTCTCATCAATGCGCCCATCACGGCATTGCCGTTGAATTATTTCTGCCCGCTGGTCCATTTGCAATGCTGCCCATGACCGATCAACGCATGAATATTGTATGGTCGGAACAAAGTGCGCTTGCAAAACACATCATTGCGCTGGATGATGATGCCTTTATGCAGCAATTAAAGACCCGTTTTGGGGAATGGTTAGGGGAAATTGAACTGGCAGGCCCGCGCTTTGCCTATCCTTTAAATTTGATCTATGCGCCTGAAATGATTGCGCCGCGCCTTGCCTTGGTTGGGGATGCCGCGCATGGCATTCATCCGATTGCGGGGCAAGGCTTTAATCTGGGGTTGCGCGATGTCGCTGCGCTGTGTGAAATTTTGGTTGAAGCGCGGATGCGCGGTGAAGATTATGGCTGTCATAGCGTGCTAACGCGCTATCAGATTTGGCGCAGACCCGATAATTTAACCCTAACCAGTGTGTGTGATGGGCTGCTGGCGCTTTTTTCAAATCAAAACCCCATTTTGCGCCCCATGCGCCGTTATGGGCTTGATATGGTTAATCACCTGCCCCCTTTAAAAGCATTTTTCACCCATCATGCTATGGGCAAGGCCGCATTAAAGCTGCCCAAAATGCTGCAAGGCAATATGCCTTAAGCATTTATTGATCAATCCAATCATCTTGCAGCAAATCCGTTAAGGTTAAGGGGGGATGATTAACATGGCTGCGCACGGTTTGGCGCACACTAAGCCCGCCTGATTCAAATGATTTCCAGCGGTGATGGCACTGCATACAGCGCCGATAGCGCTGGCGTTCCTTGCCAATCATCGATGATCCATAAACCGCTGACTTTCCAGCACAATTTGGGCATTGCATAATGTTATTATCCTTATATTCATAAAGAATAATGCTGCTTATACCGGATTGCCACTTGCTTGGCGGTGGCAAGCACCCATTGTTTGAAATCCTCGTCCACGGATAGCCGCTTTTTTATATCAGCAATCGCCGCAAAATAGGCATTTGGGCGCGCATAAAGAAACGCCTTGGAAGCTTGTTCCGCACTGCATGTTGTCACATGGCTTGCAATATAAAGCCCAATGCTTCTTGCCTCTTTTTGGATGCTGCTATTGGTGCGCCGCAACAATTCAAAGCGTCTTAATTTATAGGCATCACAAAGCACCGCTTGAATGACATCAATCTTATTCAGATCGGATTCACTTGGCAATTTTTTCGCCATGGTCACAAAGCTCCTGATAATTTATAGGGGGAATGGGGGGAGATTTTTTTGATTGTGCTATCATTATAGCTATATTTAGCCTTTTTTACAAGCTTTTTTTCGCTTTTTATCTAAAAAAGCTTGTATGATTGGCGAAATATAGCTAGGAAAGCAATATGTGGTGGTTAGAAAATATAGAAAAAGCATTGATCAAAACGGGGCTAAGCGCAAGCGAAGCTTCCAGAAGGGCGACGGGAAGCCCTAATGCGATCAGGGATATGCGCGCAGGCAGAGAGCCTGGCATTGATCGCTATCAGAAAATTTGTAAAGTGCTGGGGATTGATTTTTATACTGGGCTGCCCGGCGACATCGCTGATCCCCAAGGAAGCGTGGTTTTATGGGGAAACATTAGTGCAGGCGGCGGCGCTGACCCTGCCGATGGCAGCGTTGCGCTTGCAAATGATTACACCGCAGATTCAACTGCGCCGCCTGTGGACATAAATGAAGCAGCCTTAACGAAATGGGGCGGATTGATGGCATTAAGGGTAAGCGGTTCATCCATGCAGCCAACCTATTTTAATGGGGATATCGTATATATTTATGCGGATGATCCAAAGCGTCATCAGCCTGAAAGCTTGGTCGGACATGATTGCGCGGTTACCTTGGCGGGGGATTATCAAGGGGAAGCATATTTAAAACGGCTAAGATGGGCAGATAATCAACAGCAGGGCTTTTTTAATTTGGAAAGCGTTAATCTGGAATGGCCGGTTATGGTCAATCGCCCTGTTGAATTTGTTTACCCGATCCGATATGTAAAGCATCGCCTTTAAAAAACGGCTCTAAAGGCAAGCTTTATAGGTTGCCAAACAGAATTAGCCTAGTGGAGGCAGGGTTTTGATGGGGTAAATATGATAATCCTGCCATACGCCCATTTCATAATATATATCTGCTTTGATAAAGGCTTCGACCGCAGCCTGATCTGGAAAATCAACGATCAGCGCAGAACCCACCATATCGCCCGCATCATTTAAAATTGCGCCGCCATGAAGAATATTGCCCGATTGGCGCAATGAATTTACTTTTTCAAGATGTTGATTGCGCACAGAAACGCGTTTTTCAACCGTGCCTTGGGCGGGATTATCATGGATGATCAATGAATATTGCATTATTTTAATTCCATCAAATTTTATGCCAGCATGGTAACGGGATTTTCAATATAGGTTTTTAAGGCATCCAATAATTGCGCGCCAAGCGCACCATCAACCGCCCTATGGTCAACCGATAAGGTCATGGTGACCATATTTCTTATTTTAATTTCACCATTGACGACCACGGGCTTTTGAACCCCTGCGCCCACCGCCAAAATACAGGCTTGCGGCGGATTAATGATCGCTTGGAATTGTTCAATGCCAAACATGCCCAGATTTGAAATGGTAAAGCTGCCGCCTTGATATTCTTCGGGCATTAATTTACCCGCCCGCGCTTTTGACGCAAGCTGTTTCATTTGACTGGAAATTTCAATCATTCCGCGATGATTTGCCCCGCGAATCACAGGGGTAATTAAACCGCCATCGGTTGCAACCGCGATGGAAATATCCGCGCGTTTGAATAATTGAATGCCATCATTGGTAAAGGCGGCATTCGCCTTTGGCACTTTCATCAATGCCATCGCACATGCTTTAATCACCAGATCATTCACCGATAATTTATATGCGGGCTTGCCGTCTGTTTCTGGGGCTTGCGCATTTAAAACCTTGCGCGCTTGCAGCAATTCATCCAGCGCCATATCGCGTGATAGGTAAAAATGGGGAACAGTTTGCTTTGCTTCAACCAGCCGTTTTGCGATGGTTTTACGCATGCCATTTAATGGCACCAGTTCAAATTCAGCATCCCCATCAATCGTGATCATGCTGCCAGCTGCGCTAGCATTTGCGGATGCGGCCTGGGGTTTTGCGCTGCCCGTTTTAACCGCAAGTTCAATATCGGCTTTATGAATGCGCCCCCTTGGCCCTGTGCCT
>JBGCED010000022.1:0-3414 GCA_045106055.1 Alphaproteobacteria bacterium | reverse complement strand
ATCATCGCCCCGCAGCATGATCGCTTGGTTGGGAATAATATTATACCGATCCTTGGCGGGCTGAATGATCTTAACCGCGCAAAATTGGATGCTTATTTGCCAGAAAATTATGGTTCTCACGCAGCGCGCCCCAAAATCCTATTATTAATTGGCGGTGATAATTCGCAATTTCGCTTTGATCAGGATTGCATGAATGCGTTGATCGGTTGGATTAAACAGCAAGCGGGAAATTATGATTTTATGGTCTCCGCCTCTAGGCGCACCGATTCAAAAGCGCGCGATGCGCTTCATAAAATTTGCGATGCGCAGCAGCATTTATTTTTTGATCCTGTAACGATGGCGGATCAGCCAAACCCTTATTTTAAATGGCTTGCAATGGCGGATCACATTATTGTCAGCCAAGATTCGGTGAATATGATCAGCGAGGCCTTGATGAGCGAACGCCCCGTCTATTGCTATTTATTAACGCGAAAGGCGAAGAAAATAAATAAATTTGATCAGTTTATTGCGAATTTACAGCGCCATAATTTACTTACCCTGCTAACGCCGCAAGACCTGATGACAGGTGATTTTAATAAGGTAAGCGCGCAGAAAACAATTGATATAAGTCCGCTTGCCGATCAAAAACACTATATTTTAGACCGCATTCTTGATAAAATGACCGCATTATGACCAAGGATGCAATTTCAAATTCGCCTGAAAGGCAACCCCCGCAAAGCCTGCCATCGCTTGCACGCGGCGAGGGGGTGATTAAATCCTATGTCAAGCATTTAACCGATGGTGCGGGCGTTTACCGCATGTTGGATATTAAGGGAAAAGTGCTTTATGTTGGCAAGGCAAAATCGCTTTCAAAGCGGGTTGCCAGCTATACGCGCGGGCAGGGGCAAAGCCTTCGGATTCAGCGGATGATCGCCGCCACCTATTCCATGGAATTTATGCTAACCCAGAATGAAGTTGAAGCCTTGTTGCTTGAAAATAATTTGATTAAGCATTATCGCCCGCCTTATAATGTGCTGCTGCGCGATGACAAGACTCATTTGGAATTATTTATCAGCAATGACCATGAATTCCCGCAAATCACCCGCCATCGCGGCGCACGGCGCAAGAAAGGGCAGTATTTTGGTCCTTATGCGGGCGCAAATTATGTGCATCAAACCATGAATTTACTGGAGCGGCTGTTTTTGCTGCGAAATTGTTCGGATTCAGTGTTTGAAAACCGCAAGCGCCCTTGTTTGCAATATCAAATTAAGCGCTGTTCCGCGCCTTGTGTTGGTTATATTGACGCTGCAAGCTATCAAGAAAACATCAAGCGCGCGGTTGATTTTTTGCGCGGGCAAAGCCAATCTTTGACGGGTGCGCTTGAAACAGAAATGCAGCAAGCCGCCAGTGACCGCGATTATGAAAAAGCAGCAAGCTTGCGCGATCGCATTCGCGCATTGATGCATTTAAAAACAGATCAAGATGTGAATGGTAAAATAGAAGGCGATGCCGATATTATCGCGCTTGCCGAATTAAATGGTCAAATGGCGGTGCAGGTTGTGTTTTATCGCGGTGGGCGGCATAATGGCAATCAAGTTTATTACCCAAAGCATGAACGCAATATGGATGCAGAAGCGTTTTTAGAAGCCTTTATGGGTCAATTATATCAAACCATTTCCCCGCCCGCTCAAATTTTACTTAGCCATCCCGTTGCGGGTGATGGGCTGCTGGAATCCGCGCTTGGCGAGGTTGCAGGGCATAAAGTCCATTTAAAACAGGTAAAGCGCGGCGATAAATTTCAAATGGTGATGGCGGCAGAACAAAATGCCAAGGCAGCGCTTGCGCGAAAGGCGGCGGGCGATCATATTCGCCGCGAGCATTTAAACCAGCTGGGGGCATTGGTTGGGCTTAATCATAATATTGAACGGGTGGAGGTTTATGATAATTCCCATCTGTCTGGCACAAACCCAATCGGGGCAATGATCGTTGCAGGCGCAGCGGGATTTGATAAGCCAAGCTATCGCAGCTTTAACATTCGAAAAGACATGGATGCAAAGACTGCAAAATCAATCGCAGTTCAAGACCGCGTGACCAGCGATGATGATTATTTGATGATGCGCGAGGTTATGACGCGCCGCTTTAGCCGCCTGATCAATGATTATAAGCGCGATCAGCTGGATCAAAATAACAGCAAATCCGCCTTGCCGCCCATTCCTGATATTGTGATGCTGGATGGCGGGCTGGGGCAGCTATCGGCGGCAACAGATGCGCTTAATGCGTTAAGCTTGCCCGAAAATCTGCCCAATCCGCCCAAATTAATTGCGGTTGCAAAAGGGGTTGATCGCAATGCAGGACGCGAGAAATTATTCATTCCAGGTCAGCCGCCGCTGGAATTGCCGTTTGATTCCCCCCTATTATATTTTATTCAGCGGCTGCGCGATGAAGCGCACCGTTTTGCCATCGGCACCCAGCGCAAACGCCGCAAGCAAGGCAATTTTGAAAATCCGCTGGATCAAATTGAAGGGGTGGGCAGTGTTATTAAAAAACGCTTAATGCTGCATTTTGGATCAGCCCGCGAAGTTGCAGGCGCAGGCATCAAGGATTTAAAATTAATTCCCGGTGTTTCCACCGCCCTTGCCCAAAAAATCTATGATTTTTTCCACCCCAATCAATGAATTTTTTAAGGAAATCCAACATGAAATTCAGCCCTTTTGTTATTGCTTGTGTTATTGCTTTGCTTTTTCTTGCCATTAATATCCATGAAACTGGTATCTATGAAGCTGCCGCAGAAGATCAAGACCCAAGCAAAGCCGCCTTGCGTTCACATTATATTGATCAACAGGATCGCCCGATTAAAAGCCTTTCTGCGGAAGATATAGAAGAATTAAAGCGCGGCGGCGGGTGGGGGCTTGCAAAAGCAGCAGAATTAAACGGCGTTCCAGGCCCTGCGCATGTGCTGGAAATGCAGCAAGAGATCGCGCTTACACAAGACCAAATCGCACAAATTCAGCATATTTATGAACAGATGCGCTTAAAGGCGATTGATAAGGGCGAAGAAATGATTGCTTTGGAACGCGCATTAGAGGATCATTTTAAACAGAAAACAATCACAGATTCTATTTTGCAAGCCTTGCTGGGGGAAATTGCGGCAACGCGCAGCGAATTGCGCTATATCCATTTATCCACGCATTTATTGATGCCAGATATTTTATCCACAGCCCAGATTGCACATTATAATCAGATCAGGGGCTATGACCGCAAAGACCCTTGCACCAATGTCCCCGCCGGTCATAATGAACAAATGTGGCGCAAACATAATCATTGCGATTAAAGTATTGTTGATATATAAATAATATTGTAAAAAATTAATATTACGATTTAAAGAAAGCAATTCAAATGGGATTATATCAAGTGACAGACAATTCACTTAAACCA
>JBGCED010000021.1:0-5983 GCA_045106055.1 Alphaproteobacteria bacterium | reverse complement strand
GATTCCGTTTGGCGTTCAAACGCCACGCAGGCTTGCGCCAAATTATTGGCGGCCCACGCTTGTGGGCTCTTTTTCCCTTTAACAATTTAAATTGTTAAAGGGAAAGGGCAGCTGTTTTTATATGATATGGTGATATGATAAATATTGCAGTAGAAAAATTAATATTGATTGTTAAAAATGCGTTTATGCAGCATGGCGCAAGTGAAATAAGTGCGCAATCGGTTGCAAATGCGCTGGTGCGCGCGCAAATGGATGGGCAGAATGGTCATGGATTATCGCGCATTGATTCCTATTTGGCGCAGCTTCAAACAGGAAAAATCAAGGGCGCAGCAATCCCTGCCTATGAATTTCCGCGCCCCGCTATTTGCGCGGTGGATGCAAAATTTGGCTTTGCTTATCCCGCAATGGATATTCTCATTGAACAGCTGCCCGCGCTTGCTAAAACTTACGGCATTGCCTTTGGTGCGGTTAAAAATTCCCATCATTTTGGGCAAGCGGGCTATCATGTTGAACGCTTGGCAGATCAAGGGCTGATCGCGCTTGCTTTTTCAAACACACCAAAAGCAATGGCACCTTGGGGCGGGCGCGATGCGTTATTTGGCACAAATCCGATTGCGATGGCATGCCCTAATTTTAATGAAGTTGATGGCGAATCTGAAGCACCGCTGGTGATTGATATGAGCCTTAGCGTTGCTGCGCGCGGCAAAATCATGGCGGCATCAAAACAAGATAAGCAAATCCCTGAAGGATGGGCAAGGGATCAAGATGGCAACCCAACCACCGATCCCCAGCTTGCGCTTAAAGGCACGATGGAACCGATGGGCGGAGCAAAAGGCGGCGCGCTTGCGCTGATGGTAGAGATTTTGTCTGCGGGGCTTACGGGCGGCAATTTTTCATTTGAAGCATCTTCGTTTTTTGAAGCTGAGGGCGAATCGCCCGCCATCGGGCATAGTGTGATTGTGATTGACCCACTTGCCACCACTGGCAATAAGGATGCAGGTGCTGGCTTTGCTGCCCGCATGGCATATTTATTCCGTACCATGCTGGAACAAGAAGGGGTCAGATTGCCAGGCTCCAGCCGCATCAGCAAACGCCAAACCCACCATCAAAACGGCATTGAAATCGACCCCGCCTTTTATAAAAAATACTCATAAATCTCCAACAAGAAAATATTATGGCGTTCAAACGCACATAAATATGTGGATAAAGAAAACTAGGGCTTGGCGAATTTGCCATCATTAGCTATAATTGATTTTATTTTTTGAGCGCAACATTAATAAAGCGCATCATCGTAAAGATGAGCGTATAAGGTTTTAAGCGCATGACTATGCGCCGCCAATCGTTTGGCGTAAGCCTTAGCGGCGTGTGAGCGTATAAAAAAACACGAAACGGTGTCGGCTAGACAGCGTTTATATTAATGGACAGCGTTTATATTATTAGTGCATATGATTTATAGGAATCAATAATGGCGATTATTTCCATACTGGGCGGGTCAGGCTTTGTTGCGACCCATATTGTTCCCCATCTTGCAAAGCAAGGTCATGTGATCAGATTATGTTGCAGACACCCCCATCAGGCCGCAAAATTAAAGCTTGCGGGTGCGGTTGGGCAAATCGTGCCGATGGCGATTAATTTTAAGGCGCTATCATCGCTTGAGCCTGCGATTGAGGGTGCGGATATTGTCATTAATCTGGTTGGTATTTTAAGTTCACGCGACAAAAGCGATTATCAAGCGCTGCATGTGGATGCCCCCGCAGAAGCAGCACGCCTTGCTAGGCTGCATGGCGCAAGCGCCTTTATTCAAATGTCGGCTTTGGGTGCAAATAAAGCCGCAAACAGCCTTTATGGTGCCAGCAAGGCTGCGGGCGAAGACGCGGTTTTGAAACAATTTAAGAATGCGGTGATTCTAAGGCCATCGGTGTTATTTGGCCCGCAAGATGATTTTATCAATCAATTTGCCTCTATAATGACTTTATCGCCCGTGATGCCGCTTGTTGATGGCGGAACGGCGCGGTTTCAACCGCTTTATGTTGGCGATTTGGCAAAAGTCGTTGCCAAGATTGTTGAAATGCCAGAAAAATATGCGGGCAAGATATATGAATTGGGCGGGCCAGAAATCCTTAGCTTTAAACAGATTATGGAAAATATTGCCGCTGCTTGCAATCGTTCAATCGGCTTTATTCCTTTAAATGCCAGCATTTCCAATATGCTGGCTTTTTTTATGGGGCTTGCGCCGCAGCCAAAGCTTAACCGCGATTTGCTTGAAATGATGCGCAGTGATAATGTTAAAAAATCCAAATTGCCAGGCATTGAAGCCTTTGACATTGCCCCTGCAACGCTGCAAACGATTATCCCTGATTATTGTGATATTTACCGCAAAGGGGGGCGTTTTGCGCCTTTGCAGTCAAAAACATCCTAATGTTTTATTTCTTTTGTGCTTAACCATAATCCAGCAATGATCATAATATTAACGATAAGGTAACTTTAGCAATGGCGAATGCTCCGCGACGAAAACCAAAGATTGAAGATGACCAAACACAGCTAGAAAAAGAACCGCTTTCCAAGGATTTTATGCTGCTGATCGGCAATGCCAATCAGACATTGGGCAAACAAATCGCCAAATATTTGGAAGTTGAGCCCAGCTGCGCCAAAATACAGCGATTTTCAGACATGGAAATTTATGTTGAAATTGAAGAAAATGTGCGCGGGCGCGATGTGTTTATTTTTCAGCCGACTTGCTTTCCAGCCAATGATAATTTGATGGAATTATTGATTTTAATTGATGCAGCACGGCGCGGTTCGGCATCACGGATTACAGCGGTGATCCCCTATTTTGGTTATGCACGGCAAGACCGTAAAAGTGGCCCTAGAACGCCAATATCAGCGCGCTTGGTCGCGGATTTGCTGGAAACAGCGGGCGTGGATCGGATTTTAACGGTTGATCTTCATGCAACCCAAATTCAAGGCTTTTTTCATCACCCTGTTGATAATTTATTTGCGCGTCCCGTCTTTGTGGATTATCTGCGCAAGGCGGGTCATTGTGCGTCTAATATCATTGTTGTATCGCCTGATGTGGGCGGGGTTGCGCGGGCGCGCAGCTTTGCCGAGCGGTTGGAATGTGATTTGGCAATCATTGATAAACGCCGCGAGCGCGCTGGCGTTAGCGAGGTGATGAATGTGATTGGCGATGTTGCGGGCAGAGATTGCTTTTTGGTGGATGATATTGTGGATTCTGCTGGGACTTTATGCAATGCAGCGTCTGCGTTAAAGCAAAAGGGCGCAAATAAAGTCTTTGCGCTTGCAACCCATGGCGTATTATCAGGCGCAGCGGTTGGGCGCATCATGGAATCGGATATTGAAAAAATTTACATTTCAAATTCCATTCTTGCTTCAAAAAACATCCAAGCCTGCCCCAAAATACAGCAAATTTGCCTTGGTAAATTGCTGGCAACGGCGGTTTATAATACACATAAAGAACTTTCGATCTCTGTTTTGTTTGATTAATCCTTTTTCTTCCTATATAAGCCGATTTTATAAGCTTCATTCTAGCACCCCTGGAGGCTGGAATAAGGCTTTTTCTTTAATTTAATTTATCATTTGGAGTATTATTATGTCAAAAGCTACAATGACCGTTAGCAAACGGGAGCGAGCAGGTAAGGGGGCAGCTCGGGCAGTGCGTCGTGAAGGATTCGTGCCCGGTGTCATCTATGGCGATAAAACAGAGCCTGTTTTGGTTCAAATGGATCCGCGTCCCTTGATGAAGGGGCTGCATACGGGGCATTTTTTCAGCACCGTTTATAATATCACCGTAGAAGGCGGAAAAAAAGAATCTGTTCTGCCGCGCGAAGTGCAGTTTCACCCTGTAAGTGATGCGCCCATTCATGTTGATTTTATGCGCTTGGTTGCGGGCAGCACAATTAATGTGTTTGTGCCTGTGCGCTTTATCAATGAAGATAGCTGTGCTGGCATCAAAGAAGGTGCGGTGTTGCAAGTGGTGCGCGAAGAGGTTGAGCTTGTCTGCCCAACCGATAAAATTCCAGAAGAAGTGGTGGTTGATTTGGCACCTCATGGCTTTGGCGATACGCTGCGCTATTCAAGTGCAACCCATCCAGAAGGCACACATCCTGTGATTTCAGATCGTGATTTTGTGGTTGCAACCTTGGCAGCACCAAAAGTTGCAACTGAAAAAGCCGAAGAGGAAGCCGAAAGTGAAACCCCAGAGGATTCAGCGGAATAAGCTTTGCTGCTTAAGCCATTTAGGTCAAAATCATGTTAATTGTGGGGCTTGGCAATCCAGATCAGCATTATGTTAAAAACCGCCACAATATCGGTTTTATGGCGGTTGATCGGATTGCTGAAGCTTTCCCGCGATTACAAGATTTCAAGAAAAATTTTAAACCGCAAGGCGGGGGGCTGCTTGCCAAGATCAATCTTGCTGGCACGCCTTGTTTTTTATTAAAGCCCCAAAATTATATGAATCGGTCTGGTGCGGTCGTGCAAGCTGCCTTGCAATTTTATAAGATTGCCCCCAAGGCGATGCTGGTCATCCATGATGAACTTGATTTGCCATTTGCGCGGATGCGGGTAAAATATGCAGGCGGCGCGGGCGGACATAATGGTTTGAAATCGATTGATCAGCTTATCGGGCAAGATTATTGGCGGCTTAGGGTTGGCATAGATCATCCAGGCGCAAAGCATTTGGTTAGCCCTTATGTCTTGCATGATTTTGATCCGGATGAGGCAAAGGCGATCCCCAGCATGCTGGATCATATTGTGGATTGCTTGCCGTTATTTGCTGTGGAAGCAGAGAAAAGCGAAAAATTTCAAGCCGAAATTGGCGCATTTAGGAGATAAGAATGGGATTTAATTGCGGAATTGTTGGCTTGCCCAATGTTGGAAAATCCACTTTATTTAATGCGCTTACCGCAACCCAAGCAGCGCAGGCGGCAAATTTCCCATTTTGCACGATTGAGCCAAATATTGGGCGGGTTGCCATTCCAGATGCGCGTTTGGATCAGCTTGCAGCCCTTGCCCATTCGGCAAAAATTCTGCCCAATCAGCTGGAATTTGTGGATATTGCGGGGCTGGTGCGCGGCGCATCGCAGGGCGAGGGGCTGGGCAATCAATTCCTTGCCAATATACGCGAAGTTGATGCGATTTCCATGGTTGCGCGCTGTTTTGCGCTTGGCGATATTACCCATGTTGAGGGCAGCATTGATGCGGTGCGCGATTGCGAGATCATTGAAACAGAATTGATGCTTGCCGATATGGAATCGGTGGAACGGCGTTTGCAAACAGGCGCAAAAAAAGCGCGCGGCGGCGATAAAGCGGCGATGGTTGAAATGGAATTGCTGGAGCGGGCAAAGGCGCTGCTGGATGAGGGCAAGCCCGTCCGCTTGATGAAAATTTCAGCGGATGAACAGCGCGCTTTTCGTAATTTACAGCTGATCACGGCAAAGCCTGTTTTATATATTGCCAATGTTGGCGAAGACGAGGCAGCAACGGGCAATGATCAAGCTGCCGCTTTAAAAGCATATGCCGATCAGCATAATTCGCCGATGGTGATCATTTCCGCCAAGATTGAAGCCGAAGTTGCCTTGCTGGAATCGCAAGCAGAGCGCGCTGAATTTCTTGAAAGCTTGGGGCTAGAACAAACAGGCTTAACAAAGATTGTAAAGGCGGGCTTTGATTTGCTTGCGCAATTAACTTTTTTTACCGTAGGACCAAAGGAAGCGCGGGCATGGAATGTCGCGCGCGGCGCAAAAGCACCACAAGCTGCGGGGGTCATTCATACGGATTTTGAACGCGGCTTTATTTGTGCGGAAACCATTGGCTGCGATGATTATTTAACCCTTGGCAGTGAGCAAGCCGCAAAGGAAGCTGGAAAAATACGGCTTGAAGGGCGCGATTATATTGTAAAGGATGGGGATGTGTTTCATTTCCGCTTTAATGTGTGATCTGTTTGCAAAGCACCAGAAAAAGA
>JBGCED010000020.1:0-12197 GCA_045106055.1 Alphaproteobacteria bacterium | reverse complement strand
AGCACGATCAGGCGTTATTCCTATGTTTCAACCGCAAGCAAGGTTAAAATTTATGATTGGTTAAGCTTGATCTTAACCGATTTGGGAATGCAGCCCGATCAAGATGTTTTGATTTTAAATAATGGCAGCAAATTTTTGATTGAAAACATCATACAAGGAAGCAATCAACCTAAGCTTGATACTTCGGGATCGCGCTTTCAATAATTTTTCAAACCTGAAATCATTGATGAATCATCAGGGCAATTCCTAAAGCATTAGGGATTGCCCTGTGCATTATAATCATATATTTTAATGCCATATTACAAATATTCGTCACCATTATATAAAGGGTAAAATGGCCATGTCACAAGAACCACGCGAAACAATAGAACGCGAATCGATAGCAGAGCGCGAAGCGATGGATTTTGATGTGGTAATCGTGGGCGCTGGGCCTTCGGGGCTTGCAGCTGCCATCCGCTTAAAACAGCTTGAACAAGAAACGGGCAAGGAAATAAGCGTATGTGTGCTTGAAAAAGCAGCCGAGATTGGGGCGCATATCTTGTCAGGGGCGGTGATTGAACCGCGCGCATTAGATGAATTAATCCCCGATTGGCAGGAAAAAGGCGCGCCCTTAAATACGCCAGCCGCCAAAGATCGGTTTTTATTTTTAACTGAAAAATCATCCTATCGCCTGCCCACCCCACCGCAAATGCATAATGAAGGCAATTATGTGGCTAGCCTTGGCAATTTGGTGCGCTGGCTTGGCGAACAAGCAGAAGCGATGGGGGTTGAAATTTACCCAGGCTTTGCTGCTGCCGAGGTTTTATTTGATGATTCTGGCGCGGTGGTTGGCGTTGCAACGGGCGATATGGGTGTTCAAAAGGACGGCACGGCGGGCCCTAATTTTGAACGGGGCATGGAATTGCGTGCGCGCCAGACCTTGTTTGCCGAAGGATGTAGGGGGCATTTGGGCAAGCAATTAATGGAAAAATTTGACCTTAGAGCCGAAGCCCAGCCCCAAATTTATGGACTTGGCATGAAGGAATTATGGGAAGTTGACCCTGCAAAATCAGACCCTGGCCATATTATGCACTCCATCGGATGGCCGTTAAAATCCGACTGTTTTGGCGGTTCTTTTTTGTATCATTTAAAAGAAAATTTGGTATCGGTTGGCTTTGTGGTCGGGCTTGACTATCATAATCCCCATCTTTACCCCTATATGGAATTTCAACGCTTTAAGCATCATTCTGCCATTTCAGAACATTTAAGCGGCGGCAGGCGCATTGCATATGGCGCAAGGGCATTAAATGAAGGCGGGTTTCAATCCATTCCAAAGCTTGCCTTTCCTGGCGGGATGTTAATCGGCTGTGATGCGGGGTTTTTGAATGCCGCAAAAATCAAGGGATCACATACCGCAATGAAATCAGGGATGGTCGCCGCCCATGCGATTAGCGATGAATTTCAAAGCGATAATCCGCCGCGCGTGATTGAATCCTATCCGCAGCGTTTAAAAGAAAGCTGGGTATATGATGAATTATATCGGGTGCGCAACATTCACCCCTCGTTTAAATGGGGGCTTTATGGCGCGCTTGCCTATAGTGCGGTTGATACTTATATTTTTCGCGGCAAAGCGCCTTGGACTTTATCACATAAGCATGCAGATCATAAAGCATTGGTTAAAAAAGAAAATGCGCAGCCGATTGAATATCCAAAACCCGATGGCGTGTTAAGCTTTGACCGTTTAACCAATTTGGCATTTTCTGGTACGAACCATGATGAAAATCAGCCTTGTCATTTAACCTTAAAAGATAGCGCCGTTGCCGTTGATACCAATCTGGCGCTTTATGATTCGCCCGAACAGCGTTACTGCCCTGCGGGGGTGTATGAAATTGTCAAGGATACGGATGGCAGCAATCCAAGGCTGCAAATTAATGCCCAAAATTGCTTGCATTGCAAGACTTGCGATATTAAAGACCCCACCCAAAATATCAATTGGATCACCCCCAATGGCGGCGAAGGTCCAGCCTATAGCGGCATGTAGATCGGTTTAAGGCAAATATCATGCTGGATTATCAACAGATGGTGAGTGATAAGGCGACGCAGGAAAGCGCGGCGTTCAAAACCCACTCAAACCTTATTTGCGGTGATGTGATTAAGGTGCTTAAAAAGCTGCCTACCGAGCGCAAATTCGATGTGATCATCATTGATCCGCCTTATAATATTGGCAAGGACTTTGGCAATAATAATGATACAATGCCGATTGAAGCATATGTTGCTTGGTCGCGCGAATATATATCGCTTTGTTTTGACCTGATGGCGCATAATGGGGTGATGTATATTTATGGCTTTCCAGAAATTCTTGCCCGAATTGCCTGCCATTATCCGATTGATGAGCAACGCTGGCTTGTGTGGCATTATATGAATAAGGCGGTGCCCAGTGCTAAGTTTTGGCAACGATCACATGAATCTATTTTATGTCTTTGGGCGCCAAACACAAAGCGTCCCGTGCTTGAGATTGATCAAATAAGAGAACCATATTCGCAAACCTATCTGGATCAAAGCGTTGGTAAGGTCAGAACAGGAACACCATCACGCTTTGGCGGTAAGCGCAATAAAAAAACGCTTTATGCTGCCCATGAAAATGGTGCGCTGCCAAGGGATGTTATTAAAATACCAGCCCTTGCAGGCGGCGCAGGAACGGCGGAAAGATGGTTTATGTGCCATGAATGCGGCGATAAGCTTTATCCGCCATCAGAGCTTAAACATCACCGCGAGCATGATGTTTTGAAGCATCCCACGCAAAAACCGCTGGAGCTCACAAAACGGCTTATTCGGTCGCGCATCAAGATTAAAAATGGGCGTGTGCTTATTCCTTTCGCGGGTTCAGGTTCGGAATGTGTGGCTGCTGCTTCAATGGGAATCAGTTATACAGGCATTGAATTAAACCCAACCTATGTTGATTTTGCAACGAAATGGATCAAGCAATGTATGAAATGACCCCCAGAATGGTTCAAAAATTATATGTAAATCTTGGTAAATATCATGGTTTATTTGATGGTGGACGATGTTCAGGATGGGAACTTGAAGAGCTAATTGTAAATTCCATTAAGTCCGATACAACATCGCAGCATCATGTAAAATGGAGAGAGGGTGGACATGACGACAAGGCAGACATAACGGTTAAACCCAACGGCAAGGCGTATGATATTCAAATAAAATCTGGAAAAGTGAGTAAATCAGGAGATTTAACCTTATCAGGGCATCGATTGGGCAGGTTTGAAGGTGATCTTTCGCGAGTTACAGAATATCTTAATAATAATAGCGCGAATATCATCGCTGTTCCTTATGAACAAAAAGATACCGATGAAGGACGGCAACATATATATCAAATATGCTATATTGATGTTGCCATATTGACCAAAATAAATGCGGATCATTGGGTGAAAAAAGGCAAGCAATATACCCAAACAAACGCAAGCGGTGTGGTTTTTTCATTGCGTCCAAGCATGAGCTGGCAAATATGGTGGAAAATACCCGCAAAGCTTATTCATAAGCTAGAACCTAAAATTATCAAATAAGTTATTTGTGTTTTTGATATATCCATTTATATACCCTTTATTAACCACAAGCGAGGAGCATTCGCATGGCACGCAGGGAAAAGCTTTATGAAGGCAAAGCCAAAATTATTTATCAAGGCGAAGATGAAAACCATATCATCGTCTATTATAAAGATGACGCAACCGCCTTTAACAATCAAAAAAAGGGAACGGTCATTGGCAAAGGCGTTTTAAATAACCGCATCAGCGAATATTTAATGGTGCGCTTGCATGAAATTGGCATTCCAACCCATTTTGTCAAACGCATTAATATGCGCGAGCAACAGGTTAAAAAGCTGGATATTATCCCCATAGAGGTCATCGTTAGAAATGTGGTTGCTGGATCGCTTGCAAAACGGCTTGGGCTGATAGAGGGAACAAAGCTTAACCGTTCCATCGTTGAATATTGCTATAAGGATGATGCGCTGGGCGATCCGCTGGTTGCTGATGAGCATATTGTTGCCCTTGGCTGGGCATCCCCCCAAGACCTTGATGATATGATGGCATTGACGCTTCGGATTAATGATTTTTTATGTGGTATTTTTGCCTGTGCGGGCATGAAATTGATTGATTTCAAGCTAGAATTTGGGCGAATGGCGGATGAAAATGAAGAAGTTCGCATTATTCTGGGCGATGAATTAAGCCCTGATAATATGCGGCTTTGGGATCGTGATACGGGCGATAAGATGGATAAGGATCGCTTTCGCCGTGATCTTGGCGGGGTCGAGGAGGCTTATGAAGAGGTTGCGCGCCGCCTTGGATTAATGTCACATGATCAAACCGAAGAGGCGTGATAATGGCGGAGGCAAAAACCCCGATCTTGGATACCATCCATGAACCCAAAGATTTAAAACAGCTTAGCCATGATGAATTAAAGCAATGTGCGGATGAATTGCGCCAAGATGTGATTCATCAAATATCAAAAACGGGCGGGCATTTGGGCGCGGGGCTTGGCGTTGTGGAATTAACCCTTGCGCTGCATAGCGTGTTTGATACCCCCCATGATCGGTTAATTTTTGATGTTGGGCATCAAGCCTATCCTCATAAAATCTTGACCAAACGCCGTAAGCAGATGCACAGTTTGCGCACCAAAGACGGGCTTTCAGGCTTTACCAATCGCGCCGAAAGCGCGTATGATCCTTTTGGGGCAGGGCATAGCTCGACGGCAATGTCTGCGGGGCTGGGAATGGCGGTTGCCAGCGATCTGGCAGGTCAAAAGCGGCATGTGATTTGCGTGGTTGGCGATGGGGCAATGTCTGCGGGCATGGCGTATGAAGCGATGAATAATGCAGGGATGCTAAAAATTCCCTTGATCGTTATTTTGAACGATAATGATATGTCAATCGCGCGCCCTGTTGGCGCGATGAGCGCATATTTATCAAGACTTTTATCGTCGCGGCCTTATTTAAGCCTGCGCGAAATTGGAAAAACCCTTGCCGATTTATTGCCAAAGCCCTTTAAAAAATCCGTTGCCCGCGCCGAAGAATATGCACGCGGCATGGTATCAGGCGGGGGAACTTTATTTGAAGAATTGGGGTTTTATTATGTTGGCCCGATTGATGGGCATAATTTGGATCATTTAATGCCTGTTCTGCGCAATGTCGCGCAAGCATCGATGGACCGACCGATCCTGTTGCATGTGGTCACCAAAAAGGGCGCGGGCTATCCCCCAGCCGAAGCCGCTGAAGATAAATATCATGGTGTGGTGAAATTTGATGTTGATACGGGAAAACAGCATAAAACGCCAAGCAATCTGCCAAGCTATACGGGGGTATTTAGCCAGAAATTAATTCAGCTTGCCAAGCAGGATCAAAAAATCATTGCGATCACGGCGGCAATGTCGCACGGCACGGGGCTTGAAGCTTATGCAAAAGCGCACCCATCGCGCTATTTTGATGTGGGGATTGCCGAACAGCATGCGGTTACTTTTGCAGCAGGGCTTGCTTGCGAGGGGTATAAGCCCTTTTGCGCGATCTATTCCACTTTTTTACAACGCGCTTATGATCAGCTGATCCATGATGTGGCAATTCAATCGCTGCCCGTTCGCTTTATCCTTGATCGCGCGGGCTATGTTGGGGCGGATGGTGCAACCCATTGCGGCGCGTTTGATCTTGGTTATTTAAGCATGGTGCCAAATATGATTGTGATGGCACCCGCCAATGAAGCCGAGCTTGTCCGCATGATGGATTTAATGCGCGCCCTTGATCATTGCCCAAGCGCGCTGCGATTTCCGCGCGGCAACGGCACGGGCGCGGCCTTGCCTGAACATTCAGAAGATGATTTAATTCAAGTGGGTAAGGGGCAGATCATTAGGAAGGGTGAAAAATTAGCGATCCTATCGCTTGGCACCAGATTAGGCGATGCGATGCTGGCAGCCGATCAAATCAAGGCGGATTTTGGGATCAGCCCCACCCTGTTTGATGCCCGCTTTGCCAAGCCTTTGGATGAAGATAAAATTCTTGAGCTTGCCCGCAGCCATCAAGCAATGATCATCATTGAAGAGGGGGCGATTGGCGGCTTTTCAAGCCATGTGCTGCATTTGCTTAGCCGCCATGATGCGCTATCAACGCTTAAAATTCGCGCGCTGGTAATGCCCGATCATTTCATTGAACAGATGAGCCAGAGCGAACAATTAAGGCTTGCAAAGCTTGATTGTCAGGCAATTATTGATGCCGCAACCGAATTATTTTAACTAACCAACACGCGCATCACCGTTAAGGTGAGCGCAAACATAAAACATCACCGTTAAGGTGAGCGCAAACATAAAGTTTTTTTAACCAACAAACGCTTTTTCTATTACGAACCCGCCTGGCTGTGAATTTGAGCCTTCGGCAAAGCCATGGTCACCCAGCAATTTCACCATGGAAAGATTAAACGCCATAGAGCCGCAAATCATTACCCGATCATGGGCGGGATTAAGCGGCGGCAGGTTTAAATCTTTAAAAATCTGCCCCGTTTCAATTAAATGGGTGATTCTGCCCATCACGGGGGCTTGCTGGCGCGTTGAACTTGGGTAATAAAGCAATTTATCCCGCGCCATATCGCCAATATATTCATGGGTCAGGGTTTCATCCACCCGCGTTTTTGAATAGGAAAAATCGGATAGGTTACGGCAAGTATGGGTGACAATCACGCGGTCAAAGCGTTCATACACTTCCAAATCGCGAATAAGCGATGCAAAGGGTGCAAAGCCTGTTCCTGTCGCCATTAAATAAAGATTTTTGGGGTGATTGCGTGCGGCATCATCGAACGGCAATAGCGCATCCAGCACCAATGTGCCGACGGGCTTGGTTTTAAGGATAATATCATCGCCTGCTTGCAAATGCTGTAATTTGGAGGTTAGCGCGCCATCTTGCACCTTGATTGAATAAAATTCCAAAACATCATCCCATGATGGCGATGCGATGGAATATGCTCTTAAAATCGGTTTGTCATTTTCCCCCAGCAATCCCAGCATCACAAATTCGCCTGAACGAAACCTTAATGCGGGCGGGCGTTCAACTTGAAAGCTAAATAAATGATCATTCCAATGCTTAACCTTTAAAATGCGCGCAGCATCCTTTGAATCAATCTGGCGGGGCGGGCGCCTAGGAGACGGGGACATAGTGGGAGACGGGGAAATATTGAGGGATGGATTATTCATATTTTAAACATTCCGCTGATTGGGGTGATATTTTTACCCTTGCTAAATTACTGGATTTTACACATATAAGCTACTGTGATATACGATCATATTATTGAAATGTAAATATGCCTAGGGCATGATTGGGAATTAAAACATGACTTCATTGATTGGGTTTGAGCAAGCGCAAGCAAAGGCAACAAAACAGGTTGGAACAGCACCGCAGGGGCAGCAAGCGGACATTATAGATTGCGATGAAAGCAGCTTTATGGAAATGGTGATCAATGAAAGCATGGTGCGCCCCGTGATTGTTGATTTTCATGCAAGCTGGTGCGGGCCGTGCAAGCAGCTTGGTCCTGCGCTGGAACAGCTTGCGATGGAAGCAAAGGGCGCGGTCAGGCTTGCCAAGATTGACATTGATCAAGCCCCCAATTTGGCGGGGCAGCTGCAAATTCAATCTGTACCAACCGTTTATGCTTTTTTTCAAGGTCAGCCCGTCCATGGGTTTCAAGGCGCGCAGCCAAAATCACAGCTGGATGCATTTTTAAAGACTTTGCTGGAAATGACTGGCGGCAATGCAGCCAATTCCCAGCTTGCAGAACAGCTTTTACAGCTTAAAAGCTTGATCGAGGCTGGAAATCCGCCTGAAGCCATCCAGCTTGCCGAATCCCTATATGCAATCGCGCCAGAATCGCTTGAATTGCGGCTATTATGGATTGAAGCATTAATCGCCGCCAGCCATCTTGACGAAGCCGCTGATCTGCTTGACGGCATGGAAGATGAAGCGCGCAATCTGCCAGAATTTCAAAAATTACAGGCAAAATTTGATGCAAAGCAGCACGCAGGATCACGCCAACCAGAACAAGAAAAATTGGAAGCAGAAATTAAAAATAATCCAAAAAACTTCAGCGCAATGCTTGAGCTTGCCAAATTAAAAGCAGGGTTGGAGGATTATGAAGCGGCAATGGATTTATGCCTTAATATTTTGTCCCATGATTTACATTGGCAAGATGATCTTGCGCGCAGCGAATTGTTGGGCTATTTTGAGCGTGCAGGCCATACAAATCCAGCGACCATTCAAGCGCGGCGAAAATTATCGTCTTTGCTGTTTCGATAACCTTAAAATTTAAAAAGGGCGCTTCTTATGAATCAGACCATTTTTGATGCAACCGACATTGAAATTTTTCCAGATAGATTACCGCTATTTCCTGTTGGCGATATGATTTTATTGCCGCGCACCCATTTGCCGCTGAATATATTTGAACCGCGCTATCTAAGAATGGTTGAAACGGTGCTTGCAAATGGGCGGTTTATTGGCGTTGTCCAAACGGTGGGTAAGGATCAATTTGCGCAGCAATCGGCGGATTTAGGCACGCTAAAACGCTATAATTCAAAAAAACCGCCTTTACAGAAATTTGGCGGTTTGGGGCGCATTGTCCATTTTGAAGAAAATTCGGATAATCGCCTTGAAATTGTGATTAAGGGGGAATGCCGCTTTTCCTTAGCAGCGGACCGCCAAGACCCGTTTGGCTTTCGGGTTGGCAAGGTTGCTTATGATGATTTTGAATCTGATCTTGAGCCTGTGATGGCAAAGCTGCCGCGCAAATCCTTTTTCTCAGTTTGCAAAAAATATTTTAATGCCAACGAGCTTAACATTGATTGGGAATCTTTGGAACAGGTGGATGATGAACGGATTGTAAATTCCCTATCCATGTTCTGCCCGTTGCAAGCGATTGAGAAACAGGCATTGCTTGAAAAAACCAACTTTGAGGATCGCACCCAATTATTGGTAAGCTTGATGGAGATGGCAATTATGGAGATTGAAATTAGCGGAGAGCGGCAGTCGCCGCAATAAGGTTAAGTTGGAAACACTTAAAGACATAAGGTTTGACAGGCAAGCAGGGGATCAATATAATTTTTAATGGATAATGATTAATGATTAAGGAGGGTATTCATGGCAAAAAAAGATTCTAATCAAAAAGCCGAGCAAATGCTCAGCGATTATCGTGCAATGCTGCTGATTAGGCGGTTTGAAGAAAAAGCAGGGCAGCTTTACGGCATGGGATTAATTGGGGGATTTTGCCATCTTTATATTGGTCAAGAAGCCGTTGTAACGGGCATGCAAGCCCATATGCAAGATGGCGATACCACCATTACCTCTTATCGTGATCACGGGCATATGCTGGCTTGCGGAATGGATCCCAAAGGGGTTATGGCGGAATTAACAGGGCGCGAGGGGGGCTATTCCAAAGGAAAAGGCGGCTCTATGCACATGTTTTCCAAGGAAAAGAATTTTTATGGCGGTCACGGCATTGTGGGCGCACAAGTCCCGCTTGGCGCAGGAACAGCCTTTGCCATTAAATATCGCGGTCAAGATCGGGTCGCCGTTACCTATCTGGGCGATGGGGCGATCAATCAGGGGCAGGTTTATGAAACCTTTAACATGGCTGCCTTGTGGAAATTACCCGTTATTTTTGTGATTGAAAATAACCAATATGGCATGGGAACTTCGGTTGAACGCTCTTCTGCAAGTGGGACGAATTTACATGATCGCGGGCTTGCTTATGGGATTAAGGGGCTGGAAGTAAACGGCATGGATGTTGAAAAAGTGCGCGAAGCCGCCGAAGAAGCAGTTGCCCATTGCAGGTCAGGCAAAGGACCGATTATCCTTGAAATGAAAACCTATCGCTATCGCGGGCATTCCATGTCAGATCCTGCAAAATATCGCCCGAAAGAAGAGGTTGATAAGATGAAGCAAGATTCAGATCCGATTGAACAGGTAAAGGCGCGCATCTTAAAAGGCGGGATTGCGGATGAAGATCACTTAAAAACGATTGATCGCGATATTAAGGCGATTGTATCGCAAGCCGCTGAATTTGCGCAAACCAGCAGCGAGCCATCTCCTGATGCGCTTTATACAGATATTCTAAAAGAATTGGCTTAGGAACAAGGATTGAAGATTATGGCTATTGATATTTTAATGCCCGCATTATCGCCTACCATGACCGAAGGCACATTGGCAAAATGGCTGGTCAAGGTTGGTGACAGCGTTGAATCGGGGCAAGTAATCGCAGAAATTGAAACCGATAAGGCGACAATGGAAGTTGAAGCCGTGGATGAAGGCATTGTTGGAAAATTGCTGGTTGAAGCTGGAAGCGAAGGGATTGCGGTCAATACGGTGATTGCCAAATTGCTGGAAGAGGGCGAGGATGCAAGCAGCGCGGATTTGGATAGCGTATCGGCTGCGCCTGTTGCTGGCGGTGCAGATGGCGGGGATGCTGGCGAATCTGTATCGGCGGTAAGCGCAGCGGTTGCGGTTGTGGAAGCAGAACCCGACTGGACGGGCGATATGAAAACCCAAACTGTGCGCGAAGCATTGCGCGATGCAATGGCAGAAGAAATGCGCAAAGATGAAGATGTATTCTTGATGGGCGAAGAGGTTGCGCAATATCAAGGCGCTTATAAGGTATCGCAAGCATTGCTGGATGAATTTGGCGATAAGCGCGTGATTGATACCCCGATCACCGAACATGGCTTTACAGGGATTGCGGTTGGGTCAGCCTTTATGGGATTAAAGCCGATCGTTGAATTTATGACTTTTAATTTTGCGATGCAAGCGATTGATCATATTATCAATTCAGCTGCCAAAACCCTTTATATGAGTGGCGGGCAAATGGGCGCGCCGATTGTCTTTCGCGGGCCAAATGGCGCAGCATCGCGGGTGGGCGCGCAGCATTCACAATGCTATGCCAGCTGGTATGCCCATTGTCCAGGTTTAAAAGTGGTGTCCCCCTACAGCGCAGCCGATGCAAAGGGCTTGCTAAAATCGGCGATCCGCGATCCTAACCCCGTGATTTTCCTTGAAAATGAACTGCTTTACGGCAATAGTTTTGAAGTGCCTGATACGGATGATTGGATTGTGCCAATTGGCAAAGCCAAAATTGTGAAGCCTGGCAAGGATGTAACCATCACCGCCTTTTCAATTATGGTTGGGCGCGCGCTGGAAGCTGCGGCAGCCTTGGCAGAAGAAGGCATTGATGCAGAAGTCATTGATTTACGCACCATTCGTCCGCTTGATACACAAACTTTGATCCAATCCGTGATGAAAACCAACCGCTTAGTGTCTTGTGAAGAGGGCTGGCCATTTGCGGGGATCGGCGCAGAGCTTGCAGCCTTGATGATGGAGCAATGTTTTGATCATCTGGATGCGCCTGTCATGCGGGTAACAGGCAAGGATGTGCCGCTGCCTTATGCTGCGAATCTTGAAAAGCTTGCGCTGCCACATGTCAAAGACATTATTGATGCTGCAAAAGCGGCTTGCTATCGTTAAAAGAAAGAATAAGAGGACTTAACGCCATGTCACAAAAAATTCTTATGCCCGCCCTATCCCCAACCATGACCGAAGGCACTTTGGCAAAATGGGTTGTGAAAGTGGGGGATATGGTTGAATCAGGGCAAGTCATTGCTGAAATTGAAACCGATAAGGCAACCATGGAAGTGGAAGCCGTGGATGAGGGCGTGATTGCTGCCATTTTGATTGAAGCTGGCACAGAAGGCGTTGCTGTAAATACCATGATTGCGATGCTGGCAGAAGAAGGCGAAGATGTCGCAGAAGTGGCTGCAAGCGCCAATCAGGGGGGCGCGCCCGCGGCGATTGCGCCAGCAGCAGAACCAAACACTGCGCCAGCAGCAGAACCAAACACTGCGCCAGCAGCAGAACCAAACACTGCGCCAGCCCAACAAGCTGCGCCAGCCTCATCTCAGCCCGCAAGCGCGCAAAAAACGGGGGATCGTATTTTCATCAGCCCGCTTGCAAAACGGCTTGCCGTAGAAAATGGGCTTGATCTTGGCTTGCTGAAAGGCACAGGGCCAAGGGGGCGCATTCATAAAGCCGATATTGAACTTGCGGTTAAAACGGGCAGCGCAAAACCCCAGGCCGCATCCGCAAATGCTAGCGCAGCTGGCAGCATGATCACGATTGATGGGGATGCTGAATTTGA
>JBGCED010000019.1:0-4455 GCA_045106055.1 Alphaproteobacteria bacterium | reverse complement strand
ATGCCAAAAATTACAATTAATGACCAAGAAATGGAAGTTGAAGCGGGGCTTACGGTGCTTCAAGCATGCGAGCTTGCAGGGGTGGAAATTCCGCGCTTTTGTTACCATGAACGGCTATCGATTGCGGGAAATTGCCGCATGTGCTTGGTGGAGGTAAGCCCAGGCCCGCCAAAACCGCAAGCATCTTGTGCGCTGCCCGTGATGGAGGGGCAAATTGTTAAAACCAATACGCCAATGGTTGAAAAAGCACGCAAAGGCGTGATGGAATTTTTGCTGATCAATCACCCGCTTGACTGCCCCATTTGTGATCAAGGCGGGGAATGTGATTTGCAAGATCAAGCCGTTGCCTATGGCAGCAATCTTAGCCGCTATAAGGAAGCAAAACGCGCGGTTGAAGATAAATATATGGGGCCTGTGGTTAAAACCATTATGAATCGCTGCATTCACTGCACGCGCTGCGTGCGTTTTGTATCGGAAGTTGCGGGGGTGGATGCAATCGGGCTGCTTAATCGCGGCACTTATGCCGAAATATCCGCACTTGAACAAGGGGTAAATAGCGAATTATCAGGCAATTTGGTTGATCTTTGCCCTGTTGGTGCGCTAACCAGCAAGCCTTATAGCTATCATGCGCGATCATGGGAGCTTGCAAAAACGCCTTCGATTGATGTAACCGATGCGCTTTGTTCCAATATTCGCATTGATTCGCGCGGCAATGAAGTGATGCGGATTTTACCGCGCGTGAATGAATCGGTCAATGAAGAATGGATCAGCGATAAAAGCCGCTTAATTTGGGATGGGCTGAAGCGTCAACGGCTGGATCGCCCCTATATCCGCAATAAAGCGGGCAAGCTGCAAGTCGCGTCATGGGGCGAAGCCTTAATGCTGGTCGCTGAAAAATTAAAAGCGGCAAAACCAGCCAATATTGGCGCGGTGATCGGCGACTTAACCGATGTTGAAACTGCTTTTGCGATGAAAGGCTTGATGGATGGCATGAAAGTGCCAAATTTGGATTGCCGCATTGATCAAGGATTCCTGCCCAATCATGGATCAAAAGATTTTAATCGCGCCCATTATCTATTTAATAGCAGCGTTGACGGCATTGATCAGATGGATGCGCTGCTGATTGTCGGCAGCAATATCAGGCATGAAGCCGCTGTTTTAAATGCCCGCATTCGTAAGCGGTTTTTAACGGGGCAGCTTAAAATTGCTTATATTGGCGCGGAAACCCAAATGACCTATGATGCGGATCATTTGGGCAATGATCCTAGGGTGCTGAATGATGTGCTTGCGGGTAAGCATGGTTTTTCCAAAATCTTAAAGGGCGCAAAAAACCCCGCAATCATTGTGGGGCAGGGCGCATTGGCGCGCGAAGATGGCGCAGCGATTTACGGCACAGCGCTTAAAATTGCGGCACAATATAATATGATCCGCGATGATTGGGTTGGCTTTAATGTGCTTGCCCATCATGCAGGGCGAAATGGCGGGCTGGATGTTGGATTCCTGCCCAAAGTCACCAGCAAGGGCAGGGCGAAGAATTTTGCTGAAATGCGCGAAGCATCGAAAGCGGGCAAGCTTGATGTGATCTATTTATTAGGGGTGGATGTGCCTGCGGTTGCGGATTTTGAAAATAGCTTTGTGATTTATCAAGGGCATCATGGCGATTTGGGGGCGCATCACGCCGATGTGATTTTACCAGGGGCTGCTTACAGCGAAAAAGATGCAACCTATGTAAATCTTGAGGGGCGGGTGCAGCAAACAAAACAAGCGGTTGTGCCGCCAGGCGAAGCCAGAGCCGATTGGCAAATTATCCGCGCCTTGTCGGATCATCTGGAAGTCTTGTTAGACTTTGATGATCTATTGCAATTACGGGCAAAGCTGTATAAAAAGCATAAATGGATGGCAGGGCTTAATAAATCCCCCACAATCAATGCAGCCAATATGTTAAATCTGCTGGAAGATGATGCGTTGAAACAAGCAGCATTAAGCGGGCAGGGTTTTGTCTATCCGATTGAGAATTTTTATATGACCGATGTGATTGGGCGTGCATCCGAAACAATGGCGAAATGCACGGCTGAATTTACACTGGGGCAATCAGATATGCAGGAAGTGGCAGCATAAGATGGCTGAATGGATTGATGCAAATTGGTGGCGTGATTATGCTGCACCCCTGTTATGGACGGTGTTTTTAATTTTGTGCGTCATCGTGCCAGTGGTGCTATCGGTTGCCTATTTAACCTTGGCTGAACGCAAGGTAATTGGCTGGATGCAGCTTAGAAAAGGACCAAATGTGGTTGGTCCCTTTGGTCTGTTGCAGCCCATTTCCGATGGGATCAAGCTTTTTTTAAAAGAAACGATCATCCCATCTGGTGCGAACAGTATTTTATTTATGCTGGCACCAATGCTGACCTTTATCCTTGCACTTATCGCATGGGCGGTCATTCCTTTTGATGATGGCTGGGTGCTTGCGGATATTAATGTTGGGGTTTTATATCTTTTTGCAATCTCGTCATTGGGGGTTTATGGAATCATCATTGCTGGCTGGGCATCCAATTCAAAATATGCGTTTTTGGGGGCGCTGCGTTCTGCGGCGCAAATGGTTTCTTACGAGGTTTCAATCGGCTTTGTGCTGGTTGCTGTATTGCTATTATCAGGGTCACTGAACCTATCCGTGATTGTAAAATCGCAAGCAGGATTATGGAACATTATCCCGATGTTTCCAATGTTCGTGGTCTTTGTAATTTCAGCATTGGCAGAAACCAACCGTGCGCCCTTTGATTTGCCAGAAGCCGAGGCTGAATTGGTTTCAGGCTATAATGTGGAATATTCCGCGATGAGCTTTGCGCTTTTCTTTCTTGGCGAATATGCCAATATGATTCTAATGAGCGCAATGACCGCCATTTTGTTTCTGGGTGGTTGGCTTCCCATTATGGATATTGCGCCGTTTAATTGGATTCCAGGCCCCATTTGGTTTGCGCTTAAAATCGCTTTTGTGCTATTCATCTTTTTATGGGCGCGCGCAACTTTCCCCCGTTATCGCTATGATCAGCTGATGCGGCTTGGTTGGAAAGTGTTTTTGCCATTTTCGCTTGGCTGGCTGGTATTGACAGCGGGCGTGCTGGTTGCGTTTGATTTGCTGCCATCATAAAGGTAAGGAAAGATAATTTAATATGCTTGCATTCACACAAACGGTTACAGCCTTTTTGTTGAAAGACATTGTTGGCGGATTATGGCTGACGCTGCGCGCCATGTTTCGCCCAAAACATACGCTGAATTATCCTTATGAAAAGGGTGTGCTAAGCCCGCGCTTTCGCGGGGAACATGTGCTGCGGCGCTATGCCAATGGCGAAGAACGCTGCATTGCGTGTAAATTATGCGAAGCCGTATGTCCTGCGCTTGCAATTACGATTGAAGCCGAAGAACGCGATGATGGGTCAAGGCGCACTACGCGTTATGATTTGGATATGACCAAATGTATTTTTTGTGGCTATTGCCAAGAAGCCTGCCCCGTGGATGCGATTGTAATGGGGCCAAATTTTGAATATTCCACCGAAACCCGCGAAGAATTATTTTATGATAAGCAGCGTTTGCTGGATAATGGCGATCGCTGGGAAGCCGCGATTGCTGCCAATTTGAAAAAGGATGCACCTTATCGATGAGCGTTCCAGATTTTCTCTTCTATCTATTTTCAGGCGTTTTATTAATCAGCGCATTATTGGTCATTAGCGCGCGCAATCCTGTGCATGCGGTGCTGTTTTTGATTTTGGCATTTTTTAATTCAGCAGGGCTTTTTTTGCTGATCGGGGCTGAATTTATTGCGATGATGATTGTGGTTGTCTATGTCGGTGCAGTGATGGTGCTGTTTTTATTTGTGGTGATGATGCTGGATGTGAATTTTATCTCTTTGCAGCAAGGCATGGCAAAAAATCTGGTCGCAGCGATTGCAGTTGGCGCAATCTTATTTATTGAACTTGCAATCACCCTTTCCAGCTGGAGCCTTGATGCGCTATCAGGCGCGCGCGCGCTTGCCCCCATTCCAGACCCGATGGAAATTGATAATACAAGGGCGCTGGGTCAGGTGCTTTACACGGAATATGTTTATCTATTCCAAGGGTCGGGCTTAATATTGCTGGTTGCGATGATTGGGGCGATTGTGCTAACCCTGCGCACACGCGATGGTGTGAAACGCCAAGTCATTCGCCATCAGCTTGAACGGCGCAGCGCGGATGAAATCACGCTTCATAGCGGTAAATAAGGTTAAAATATTATGATTAATGTTGAATTGCATCATTATCTGATTGTGGCTGCCCTGTTATTTTCAATCGGGCTGGTTGGGATTTTTCTTAACCGCCGTAACATCATCATTATTTTAATGGCGATTGAATTGATGCTATTATCGGTCAATATCAATCTGGTTGCCTTTTCCGTTGTGCTGCAAGATTTAACGGGTCAGGTTTT
>JBGCED010000018.1:0-7026 GCA_045106055.1 Alphaproteobacteria bacterium | reverse complement strand
CCTTTTTTTAAACCATAGATTAGATCATCATGCAGTGATTCGGCATAATAATCAACTCTATCTTAAAGGGGGGTTATAGCCCGCATCTATTATGATTAAGGTGTAAATATGTTACCAGCTGCCTGTATTGGGCATGGAGTGCCATGGTTCTTGCGCGGGCAGCGCATCCCCTTTTTGCAATAATTCAATGGATATCCCATCAGGAGAGCGTACAAATGCCATATGCCCATCGCGCGGTGGTCGGTTAATCACCACGCCCTGCCCTTGCAAATGATCGCAAAGCGCATAAATATCATCAACCATATAAGCCAAATGCCCAAAATTGCGCCCGCCATCATATTCGGTTTCATCCCAATTATAGGTTAATTCAAGCGCGGGGCTTTCAACATTCTTGACGCTGCCCTCATCCTCGCCAGCTGCCAAGAAAATAAGCGTAAAACGCCCTTGCTCGTGATCCTTACGGCTGATCATTTTAAGCCCAAGCCCATCGCAAAAAAACTTTAAAGCCGCATCAATATCGCCAACTCGGATCATGGTATGTAAATAGCGCATCTTTTCCCCCTTTTTAATTTTTATGGATCATAAGCCTATCGCCATAAAAGCATTAACGCAAGCATATTAACGGGGGGTTCCATTGTTTAAAAAGGGGGCAAGCCTGTCAATCCCTGTATAAACGCGCTGATATTCTAATTCCAGCTTAATCGCGGCTTGCTGCGCCATCTGATCCAGCTGCGGATCATCGCTTTGCGCCAAATAGACCAATTTTTTATAATGCGCAAATAGCTGCGATTTAAGCTGTGGATAGCGATCAAGTCCCATCCCCTCAATGATTAAACGGTCAAAGAATTTCACCAAATAATCGGTTAGGTAAAAGCTGCCAAGTTCTGCTTCTGTAAGCTTATCAAATTCATCAGCCCCCGCATAGAATTGATAGCAATGCGCGCCCTCAATGCGGGCAATATCAAGCCCTGCGGCTTGTTGATCCTTGATGAAGCGATCCAGCATTCCGCCTGTGCCGCAATCGCCATATCCAATTAGAAACCGCTGATATTGATCTTTGTTATCTGCGATTTTGCGCGCCAAATTTGGAATGATTTGATCGGGGTAATTGTGAAATTTTGCAGGCAAGCAAGTAATATCAAGCTGATGTTCAAGCTGTAGCTGTTTTGATAATTGAATTAATTCCACCGCCAAAGCACCACACGCAATGAGCAAGCAATGTTTTGGCGGTTTATCTGGCTGTTGCGCGCGTTGCTGCTGATCCAATCCTTGATCAGGATGCAGCATATTATGCCTGTGCGCCTTGATTATGCTTTCTTGCCATAAAGGCTTTGGCGGTTTCAACCGCAACCGCAGCATCACGGCAATAGGCATCCGCCCCAACTTCGCGCGAAAATTCTTCGTTTAATGGCGCACCGCCCACAAAAACGGCAATATCATCGCGAATGCCATGTTCTTTCATCGCTTCAATCACCACTTTCATATAAGGCATGGTGGTTGTTAATAAGGCGGACATTCCCAAAATATCAGGCTTATGCTCTTCAATCGCTGCCAAATATTCTTCAACTGAATTATTAATGCCAATATCAATCATTTCAAAGCCTGCGCCCTCCATCATCATGGTGACCAGATTTTTACCAATATCATGGATGTCGCCCTTAACCGTGCCAATGACCATGCGCCCTTGCGGGGGTGCGCCTGTTTCTGCCAATAGCGGGCGCAAATGATTCATGCCGCCCTTCATCGCATTTGCTGCCATCAGCACTTCTGGAACGAATAAAATGCCGTCCCGAAAATCAATTCCAACAATGCGCATCCCCTCGACCAAGGCTTCGGTTAGCACGCGATAAGGCGCCCAGCCGCGTTCAAGAAAGATTTTAACCGCAGCTAAAACTTCGTCCGCCAGCCCATCATAAAGATCATCCCAAACCTGTTCGGTTAATTCCTGATCGCTTAGGCTGTTTAGATCAAGTTCATCATCGGCCATGGTGGTTTATCCTCTTTTAAATTAAATCGCATTGATATATAAGATACTACTTGCATTTAAGCTTGAATACAAGCGCAACAAGAAACGACTGGATTTTGTATAACCGCGACTATTTTTAATTTTTAAGCCTGTTTAAAGCGGTTGACTTATGCGGGCTTGCGCGATAAAAGGCACTTTCAAATGAAGTTATTGCTTAAAAAGCATGATGTAAGCAACAGAATATAAAATATTTATAATTTTAATGTGGAGTATATAAAGTGAAACGGACTTTTCAGCCAAGCCGCCTTGTGCGCGCACGCCGCCACGGGTTTCGCGCCAGAATGAGTGATAAGAATGGGCGCCAGATTCTTGCGCGCCGCCGTGCAAAGGGCCGCAAGCGCCTTAGCGCATAGGGCATGCTGCGCTTTTCAGTTTATGGCAAGATCAGTTTAAACCATCACATTATAATGATGTGGTCTTGAAATGATGTTTTTAAAAGCAATCCCTTAATATCATATTCTTTCATGCTGCTTTATAGCTCGCTTCCAAACCGATCCGATTTTTTAAGGGTGCGCCATCAAGGCGTATCCGCTGGCAGGGCAGGATTGATTTTACAGCTTGCAATCCAGCCATCTGTTTTTTCAAAACGCCATAATTATAAACCGCATACCCACCGTGTTGGTGTTACAGCGACCAAAAAATTAGGAAATGCGGTCATTCGCAATCGTGCAAAACGGCGGCTTAGAATGATTGCAAATGAATTTATCATGCAAGAGCCTGCTGCCAGAAAATATTTATTTGATATGGTCTTGATCGCAAGGCATCAAACCTTGGACCATGATTGGCAGCGACTGGGGGGGGAAGCTTGTTCTGCCCTAAGGCAATGTCTGGATAAATTAAGCAAACAAACAAACAGCAACCCATCATAATTTTTTTAAAGTTAAAGAGCGCGCTTCTATGGAAAAGAATAATATTATACTTGCCGTCATCCTTTCTGTGTTTATCTTGGCGGGCTGGCAATTTGTGGATAATTACCGCATCAATGGCGATATCATTAATTTTGATCGCCCCGCGCCCTTATCAGTTCAAAATCAGGCGGGGCAAAATCAGCCAAATCAAAATGCGGGAACTGCGCTTAACCCACAGGCAAATAATATAAATGATCCAAATGATATTGGCGCGCCAACCCTTGGCAACGCAGGGGCAAATTCAGGCGGGACTTTAAATAATGCCTTTCTATCGCCCGCTGAAATCATCGCCCAAGATTTTAACAATCAAACCCGCATCACCATTCGCAATGACCGCGTTTCAGGTTCAATTAACCTAAAGGGTGCGAAAATTGATGATTTAACCTTGCTGGATTATCGCACCAGCTTGGATGATAATAGCGATCAAGTAAGTCTGCTTTCCCCCGCAGGACAGGCAAACAGCTATTTTGCTGAATTTGGATGGGTCGCCGCTGCCAATATTACCCAGCGCGTTACCTTGCCAAACAGTGAAAGCCTGTGGCAAGCAAGCAGCACCAGCCTAACGGCGGGTGATCCTGTTATCTTGCGCTGGGTTAGCCCCGAAGGGGTTGGCTTTGTGCAGCGCATCAGCATGGATCAAGATTTTCTGTTCACTGTAACCCAAGAAATTGAAGATAATGGCGTGATTGGCGCATTGATTAGCGAGGGGGTTTCGACCTATGGCCGCATCTTGCGTAAGGGGATTCCAGCGTCCCTAAGCCAGCTTTATATTCTGCATGAAGGGATGATTGGCTTTTTGGAAGATGGCTTGCAAGAAATTGATTATGATGAAATTGCCGAAGAACCAAATGGCGTGATGCGCTGGAATTCAACAGGTGGATGGGTTGGCATTACCGATAAATATTGGCTTGCTGCGCTTGTGCCTGATCAAACCCGCAATTTTACCGCCCGCATGATCAGCAAACCCACCATGCCAACAGGCAATTTAGAAGATTATTTATATCAATCCGATGTGATGATGCCGCTTGCTAGCAATCAGCAAACCACCCATTTATTTTTGGGGGCAAAGCAAACCACTTTGCTGGATCGTTATATGGATGATTTGGGCTTTGTAAATTTTGATTTGGCGGTTGATTTTGGCTGGTTTTATTTTCTTACCAAGCCGATTTTTTATGCGCTGCATTGGTTGCATGAGAAAATTGGCAATTTTGGGGTGTCAATTCTGATCTTAACCGTCTTTATCAAGGCATTATTATTCCCGCTTGCCAATAAATCCTATAAATCCATGAGCAAGATGAAATTATTGCAGCCCAAAATGCTGGAATTGCGCGAACGCTACAAGGATGATCGCACCAAATTAAATCAGGCAATGATGGATTTATACAAGAATGAACGGGTGAATCCGTTGGCGGGCTGTTTGCCGATTTTGGTTCAAATTCCGATCTTTTTCTCGCTCTATAAAGTGTTATATGTCACGATTGAAATGCGCCATGCGCCGTTCTTTGGCTGGATTCAAGATTTATCCGCGCCTGATCCATTGCGGCTTTTAAATTTCTTTGGCTTTGCCCCTTGGGATGTGCCAGAGTTTCTTGCGATCATCAATATTGGGATTTGGCCGATTTTGATGGGGATTTCCATGTGGGCGCAAATGCGCTTAAACCCTGCGCCTGCCGACCCAATCCAGCAAAAGATTTTCACCTTTATGCCGATTCTATTTACCTTTATGCTTGGCAATTTTGCCGCTGGATTGGTGATTTATTGGACTTGGAATAATGTGCTTTCCATGTCGCAGCAATATATTATTATGAAACGCATGGGGGTCGCAATTGGCGGCGGCCGCGATAAAACCGCAAGCTGATCTTTGTGATGATAGCCCCCCCCTTTGATCCAGATCAATTACAGCGCCTTGGGCTGGATGAATTTGATCTTGATTCGCTGCAAAAGCAGGTTCAGCAGCTGTTTTTGGGCCCGGTTGATTTTCTTGATTCGGTGATGCATGAATCAAAGCTGCCCAATGATGATGTGATTGAATTTTCCTTTGCGGGGCGATCAAATGTTGGAAAATCCAGCCTGATCAACAAGCTGGTAAACCGCCAAAATATTGCCCGCACCAGCCGCGAGCCTGGGCGCACCCAAGCCTTGAATCTGTTTGGACTTGGCGGCACACAGCATCAATTAAGGCTGGTGGATATGCCTGGCTATGGCTATGCCAAAGCCCCCAAAGACCTTGTCTATGGCTGGACGAAATTAATTGAAAATTACCTAAAGGGGCGGGTGAATTTGCGGCGCGTATTATTATTGATTGATTCGCGCCACGGCATTATGGAAAAAGACAAAGCGGTATTAAATTTGCTGAATAAGGCGGCGATTAGCACGCGGGTTGTTTTAACCAAGCAAGATAAGCTGACCAAGCAAGCCGCGATTGACCGTGTTGCCCAAACGCGGGAACAAATAAGCCATCATGCAAGCTGTTTGCCCGAACCCCTAATGACCAGTGCCGAGAAAAATATCGGAATTGACCTGCTGCGACTTGATTTGGCGGGGCTTATTCGCTAAATTTAAAGCATCGTAAAGCGTAAGCTTTAAAATTCTTTTATGATTGATCGCGCGCCATGTCAGAATCTTCTTCAAAATCCCCATTAACCCCCTTGGATATTGCTGGCAAAGGCGATAATATGGCGGATATGCGCAATGCGTGGCTTGCAAAGGCGGATACTTTAACCGAAGCCTTGCCCTATATGCGCCAAAATGCGGGCGCGGTCACCGTGATTAAATATGGCGGTCATGCGATGGGCGATGATGATGCTGCCCGTCAATTTGCCCAAGATGTGGTTTTATTGGCGCAAGTGGGCATGAAGCCCGTGATTGTGCATGGCGGGGGGCCCCAAATTGGAACGATGCTGGATCGGCTATCCATCAAATCTGAATTTCGTGACGGGTTGCGGGTTACCGATAATGACACTTTGCAGGTTGCGGAAATGGTGCTTGCGGGCAGCATTAACAAGCAAATCGTATCGTTAATTCAAGCCGCAGGCGGCAAGGCGGTTGGGATTTGCGGCAAGGATGGCGGCATGATGCAGGTAAAGCCGCTATCGCGCAAAATCCGCAATCAAGATTCATCAATTGAACAAGTATCGGATTTGGGCTTTGTCGGCGAACCCACCAGCGTTGACCCCAGCCTGTTACATGTGCTTGCCAAAGCAGGCTTTATCCCTGTGATTGCGCCGATTGGCATGTCGGAAGATGGGCAATCCTATAATGTAAACGCAGACACCGCAGCGGGCGCGATTGCGGGTGCAATTCACGCAAGGCGGCTGTTAATGCTTACCGATGTTGCGGGCGTGCTGGATCAAGATGGGCAGCTGGTAAGGCGGTTAAGCGCGGATGATGCACAAAAAATGCGCCAAGATGGCATTTTAAAAGGCGGCATGATCCCCAAGGTTGAAACCTGCCTTGATGCGGTAAAAGCAGGCGCGCAAGCGGCGGTTATTTTGGATGGGCGCGTTCCTCATGCCTTGCTGCTGGAATTATTTACCCAGCTTGGATCAGGCACATTGATTGGGGATTTATAATGGATCGCGCGCGCAAGCAACGATTGATCATTGGGCTTAGCGGTGCATCTGGTGCGCAGCTGGCGGTGGATGCGTTGGAATTTTTAAAAACAACCGATATTGAAACCCATCTTGTATCCAGCAAAACAGGCGTGCAGACCCTGCATTATGAAACGGATGTAAGCTTTAGCCATTTAAAATCCTTGGCGGATCATTATCACCATAACGAGGATTTTACGGCAGCCATCGCATCAGGTTCATTTGAAACAATGGGGATGCTGCTTATCCCCTGTTCGGTAAAAAGCATGGCGGAGATTGCAAGCGGGGTGGGTGCATCCCTATTAACCCGCGCGGCGGATGTTGTGCTAAAGGAACGGCGCAAGCTTGTCTTGATGGTGCGCGAAGCCCCCCTATCGTTAATTCATATCCGCAATATGGAGACCATCACTTTGATGGGCGGCATTATTTTTCCGCCATTGCCGATCTATTACGCGAAACCCCAATCCATTGATCAGATGAATAAGCAAATATTGGGGCGCGC
>JBGCED010000017.1:0-13970 GCA_045106055.1 Alphaproteobacteria bacterium | reverse complement strand
TTATTTGGGCGGCGCAATATTTAAATTCTGGGATTTTGCCATAAGGGTCAAGCTTGGGGTTGGTCAGTAAATTGGCGGCGGCTTCATGGAAGCAGAAGGGGATAAAGACCATGCCTTCTGGAATATCATTATCCATTCTTGCTTTTAATTTAATTTTGCCGCGTCTGGTTTTAACCTCGATCAATGTGCCAGCTTCCAGCTGCATTTTGCGCATATCATGGCGGTTTAAACAGGCAATCGGATCAGGTTCAAGACTGTCAAGCGCGTTTGACCTGCGGGTCATCGCCCCCGTATGCCAATGTTCAAGCAAACGCCCTGTGGTTAGGATAAAGGGATAATCCTCATCTGGAAGCTCATCAGGCGGGCTATAGCGCGCAGGCACAATCTTTGCACGCCCCGTTAGGGTTGGAAAGCCATTTGCAAAGACAATCGCCAGCCCCTCCATATCCGCAGCGGTGCAAGGATAAGTCACGCAATCTTCGCTTTCAATCCGCTTCCATGTAATATAATTGCGCGAGAACATCAGCGCAGACATTTCATCACAAATTTCAGATGGGCCTGCATAAGTCCAATTTAAACCAATGCGCTTTGCCATTTCTTGAATCAGCCACCAATCTTGTTTGGCTTCCCCAGGCAAGGCAACGGCGGGTCTGCCAATTTGAATTTCGCGGTTGGTGTTGGTATAGGTGCCAAGCTTTTCTGCGTGGGCGGATGCAGGAAAGATAATATCCGCAAAAGCGGCGGTTTCGGTCAGGAAAATATCTTGAACCACCAAATGATCCAATTTTGCAAGGGCTTCGCGCGCATGTTGCTGATCAGGATCAGACATTGCAGGATTTTCCCCCATAATATACATGCCCTTGATCTTATCATCATGGATCGCATCAATGATTTCAACCACGGTTAGCCCTGGTTGATTATCCAAATCATCGCGCTCCCACGCGGCTTCAAACATGATCTGGTTGCTTTCATCATCAACGCGTTGATAATCAGGATAAACCATGGGAATAAGCCCCGCATCCGATGCGCCTTGCACATTATTTTGACCGCGCAGCGGATGAAGCCCCGTGCCAGGGCGCCCGATCTGCCCCGTGATCAGTGAAAGTGCAATCAGCGCGCGCGCATTATCGGTGCCGTGAACATGCTGCGATATGCCCATCCCCCAAAATATGATGGACGCATTTGATTTTGCATAAAGCCGCGCCAGCATTTTAATGCGTTCGGCATCAATGCCGCAAATTTCCTGCATGGCTTCGGGGGTGAAATTTTGAATTGATTCAACCAGTAAATCATAATCTTCGGTGCGCTGTTCAATATAGGCATGATCAACCAAATCTTCGGTAATGATCGTATGGATCATTGCATTTAACAAGGCAACATCGCTGCCTGCTTTAAACTGAACAACATGATCTGCATAGCGCGACAAGCCTTGATTTTGCCCGCGCGGATCCATCACAATCAAGGTTGCCCCCGCCTTTGCCGCATTTTTCATATAGGTTGCAGCAACGGGATGATTTTCAGCAGGGCGTGCGCCGATGACAATGATAAGTTCGGAATCTTTTACCGCACCAAAGGGGGCAGATACCGCACCTGAATTAATGCTTTCCATCAAGGCTGCAACCGATGAAGCATGGCATAATCTGGTGCAATGATCGACATTATTGGTGGTTAGCCCTTGGCGGAATAATTTTTGAAATAAATAGGCTTCTTCATTTGATCCTTTGGCTGAACCAAAGCCAGCAAGCGCATTGCCGCCTTGTTCTGTTTTGATCCTTGTTAAGCCCGCTGCCGCAAGCGTTAGGGCATTTTCCCATGTGGTTTCCTCAAACACATCAAGATAATTATCGTGGTTAATTGGCTGATCCCAGATTTTGGGCGCATTTGCTTTGCGAATAAGCGGTTTTGTCAGACGCTCTGGATGATGAATATAATCATAGCCAAAGCGCCCCTTAACGCATAGGCGGTTTTCATTGGCAGGGCCCTCGCGCCCATCAATTTTAATGATCTTATCATCCTTGACATGAACGCTGGTCTGGCAGCCAACCCCGCAATAGGGGCATACGCTATCCACAATCTTATCGGCTTTATGCGCGATCACTTGATGCTCATCCAACAGATTTGCTTCCATTAATGCACCAGTTGGGCAGGCTTGTACGCATTCACCGCAAGCAACACAGGTGGAAGCCCCCATCGGATCATCAAAATCAAAGATGATTTTGGTATCTGCGCCGCGCCCAGCCATGCCGATCACATCATTGGCCTGAACTTCGCGGCAAGCACGCACACAAAGCCCGCATTGAATGCAAGCATCCAAATTAACCGCAATTGCGGGGTGGCTTTGATCGGGCGCAATCGGCTGTGAATGATGGGTGTTTTTGGGAAGCTTGACGCTTTCATCCCCATTATCATTGACTTTAAGCCCCATTTTACGCGTCCAATTCCAAAATTCAGAATCTTGATCATGCGCTTTTTCGGGCGGGGGCTGATCCACCATCAAAGCTTTAAACAGCATTTCGCGTGCTTTTTTGGCGCGCGGGGTTGCGGTATTGACCACCATGCCTTCGGTTGGCTTGCGGATGCAAGATGCCGCAAGCGTGCGCTCACCATCAATTTCAACCATACAGGCACGGCAATTTCCATCAGGGCGGTAATCCACCGAATCCTTATGGCATAGATGGGGAATATTAAGCCCAATTTCCTTGGCAATCGTCCATAGGCTTTTATCAGAATCGGATTCTATTTTTCTGCCATTAAGGGTAAAATTAACTTTGGCTTGATCCAATGTTGCTATGTCTTGATCGTTATTTTTGTTTTTCAAATCAACCATTTAAACAGCATCCTTAAAATATTTAAAATAAGATTTAGCAGGGTTGGATGCCGCTTGCCCAAGCCCGCAAATGGAAGCATCGCTCATCCATTGTCCAATATCACCCAGCATCGCTTCATCCCATTGATTATCATTCATCAAGCTTAATGATTTATCGCAGCCCGCGCGGCATGGCGTGCATTGACCGCAGCTTTCATCCGCAAAGAAATGGGTTAGATTTTTAACAATTTCCTTTAAATCATCTTGGGTTGAAAAGATAACAACGGCGTGCGATCCAACAAAACAGCCATATTCTTCCAATGCACCAAATTCTAGGGGAAGCTGGTTAAGGCTTGCGGGCAAGATGCCGCCAGATGCGCCGCCTGGCAAATAGGCAGCAAATTCATGCCCCTGTTCCATGCCGCCGCAATATTCATCGATCAAGGCTTGAACGGTAATTCCTGCGGGGGTTAATTTTACGCCTGGATTTTTAACCCTGCCAGAAACACTATAGCTTCTAAGCCCTTTTGCACCATTTATGCCTTGATTGGCAAAGGATTTTGCGCCTTCTTTTAGAATATGCGGCACCCAATATAGGGTTTCAACATTATTGACCAAGGTTGGCTGATTGAAAATTCCCTTTTGCGCAACATAGGGCGGGCGATGGCGCGGAAGCCCGCGTTTTCCCTCAATCGATTCGATCATTGCGGATTCTTCGCCGCAAATATAAGCGCCTGCACCGCGCCGTAAAATCAGCTTTGTATGTCCTGAAAGTGCAGGTTTTGCTGTCATTTCAGCAATCGCCATGCGCAAAACATCATGTAATTGCGGATATTCATCGCGCAAATAAATATAAACGGCTTCGGCTTCAACAATTTTGGCTGCGATCAACACGCCTTCTAGGAATTGAAACGGTTTTTGCGATAAATAATGGCGGTCTTTGAATGTGCCAGGCTCGCCCTCATCCGCATTAACCGCCATTAATTTTGTGCCAGCCGCATTTCTAACCAAATCCCATTTACGCCCTGTGGGAAAGCCCGCGCCGCCAAGCCCGCGCAGCCCCGAATCGCTTAATATTTCAACGATGGTTTCCGCGCGTGTATCGCCGTTCACAAGCGCGGTTAAGGAATCAAAGCCGCCTTCGGCTTCATAATCCCCCAGCGATTGATAAGGGGGCAGGGCGGGCGTTACCGCCATTTGATCGGTTGCATCTTTTAACAGTTGCGGATTTACCTTGCCCATTGGGTTTTTGCCAAGCATGGCAGCAGGGGCTTGATCGCACAGCCCCATGCAGGGGGCTGCTTCCACCTTAATATGATCGCCGCAAATTTTCTTTACATCTTCCAACAAGGCTTGTGAATCATATAAATGACAGCTGACGCTGGTGCAAATGCGCAATCTTGCGGTGGGGGCTTGTCCGCTTGGATATTGGGTTAGGTCAAAATGATGATAAAAGCTTGCAACCTCCCAAATTGCAGCCATTGATAATCGCAGTAAGCTTGCTAGCCCATGCAATAGGCGTTGCGGCAAATAGCCATAATGATCTTGAATAAGATGCAGATATTCAATCGTTAAATCTTGCCCATAAGGGGCATCGCCAATTAAGTTTTTTAATTCTGGAATTGCATCTTCATCCAACACACGCCCGCGATTGGTAATGCGTCCCCCGCCCTTACGCTTCATATTTTTAAGATTCTGATTTGACTTTTGATCTTGTTCACCCATATGAAACCCCTATATAGTGACCTTATTCTATTTAGACTATATCAGTAAATATACTCACCGTTAAATACTTTTCACCTGCGCCTTAATTTTATTTAATATGCGACTTTTTAAATGGCATTTCTGAAGATAATTCCCAAAAGGCTTGATCCTTTTATAAGGCTGGCACGGCTGGATAAGCCGATTGGCACATGGCTTTTATTGCTGCCGACATGGTGGGGCTTGGTGATTGGTGCAAAGCTTGAAGCTGGGGGCGGCATCGTTGATTCGCCGCAGCTATTCTTATGGATGGTGCTTGCGGTGATTGGCGCATTTTTATTGCGCGGCGCAGGCTGCACGATCAATGATATGGTTGATGTTGATTATGACCGCAAGGTTGAACGCACCAAAGACCGCCCGCTTGCCTCGGGCGCAATTACACAAATTCAAGCCCTTTTCTTTTTAATGCTTCAGCTGCTGCTTGGGCTGATGATTCTGTTGCTGTTTCCCTTTGAAGCATGGATTGTTGGCGCATTATCCTTACCCCTAATTCTGCTATATCCCTTTATGAAACGAATTACTTGGTATCCGCAAGCCATGCTGGGGATCGTGTTTAATTGGGGCATATGGATTGGGTTTGTAAGCTTTGTTGGCTTTCATCAGGATTTAAACTTGTGGCTTGGCGCGCTGATGTTTTATGGCGCTGGCTTTATGTGGACGATGGGCTATGATACAATTTACGCCCATCAAGATAAAAAGGATGATCAATATGTTGGCGTTAAGTCAACCGCGCTTAAATTTGGCGATCATAGCCGCTTGTGGATTGCCTTATTTTATTGCCTGATGATTGTTTTTTTATATTTAGGGGGGCGGTTTATCGGCATAGATAAGATTCTCTGGCAGTTAAGCTTGGTGCTTGCCGCGATCTTATTGCTGATTCAAATCTTGAATATCCGTTTTAATGACCCCCAGAACTGTTTATATTTTTTTAAATTCAACCAATGGGTGGGGCTTATAATTGCGCTTGGATTGTTAAGTTCGGTGTAATATGAAATTGACTTGATGTGAAATATATGATTACTATGTTTTATTAAGGTTTTTGATTATAAAATAATAATCATAATGATTTATGGAGCTTTTAAAAGGTATGAACATAATGGCAAAAACTTCGGCTGGTAATTTAAACAACAATCAAACGATCATCGCTCAAACTTGGGGCGTGCATGAAAATAAAATGTTCCAATATGGCATTAATATTTTGCTGATGGCGGTTGGGGTTGGTGTTTTATCTTTATCATCGCGTGCAACCATCATGCTTGATGCTGTTCCCATTACAATGCAAACCTTGGCCGTATTGATGATCGCCTTTTTATATGGCAGCAAGCTTGGCGCGGCAACGGTTGCAGCTTGGCTTGGCGCAGGATTTTTGGGCGCGCCTGTCTTTGCACTTGGCGCAGGTTCAGCCTATATGTTTGGCCCCACAGGCGGCTATTTGGCAGGCTTTTTGGTCGCAAGCTTTATCGTTGGCAAGCTTTCTGATGGCGGTGCAAGCAAGAATATGGTGTCCGTTGTTTTTTCAATGATTCTTGGAAACATCATTATTTATGCGTTTGGGCTTGCATGGTTAAGCGGGTTTTTGGGGCTTAGCGCCATTTTATTTCAAAAAGGATTAATCCCTTTCTTAGTTGGCGATGCTGTAAAAATCATTGTGGCAACGGTTGGTCTTCCCGCGATTTGGAGCGTGGCTGATTTTATTAAAAAGAAGCTGTAACGCCATATATAAGCCCGTATTACATAAGCATCATTAAATGCAATAGGTGTTTTGGAACCTTTAATTCATGGATTATGATCAATTTTTCCAATCGGAATTGTCTAAGCTGAAACAGGCGGGCAATTACCGTAATTTCGCCCAATTGGAACGCGATTGTAAAAATTTCCCAAAAGCAAGGCTTGCTGATGGTAAAGCGCAAACCCAGATCACAGTTTGGTGTTCCAATGATTATCTGGGCATGGGGCAGCATCCGCTTGTGATTGATGCGATGCGCGATGCGATCAAACGCGAAGGCGCAGGGGCGGGCGGCACCCGCAATATTTCTGGAACCAATCATTTTCATGTTGAATTGGAACAAACGCTTGCTGCGCTTCATGGCAAGGAAGCTGCGTTAATCTTTACCTCTGGCTATGTTGCAAACTTTACAACGCTTTCCATTTTGGGGCGCAAAATCCCTGATTTAATCATTTATTCCGATGCTTTAAATCATAATTCAATGATTGAGGGGATTCGCCAAGCACCCAAATCTCAACGCCGCCAATTTAAGCATAATGATTTGCATGATTTGGAAGAACAGCTGCGCGCAGCCCCCAAGGATACACCAAAATTAATTGCCTATGAATCGGTTTATTCAATGGATGGCGATATTGGAAAAATTGCTGAGATTCAAGCCTTAGCAAAGAAATATGATGCTTTAACTTATATTGATGAAGTCCATGCGGTTGGCATGTATGGGATAAGCGGTGCGGGCATTGCCCAGCGCGATCATTGCGCGGGCGATATTGATATTATTCAAGGAACGCTGGGCAAAGCCTTTGGCGTAATTGGCGGCTATATTACAGGTTCGGCGGCGTTAATTGACTTTGTAAGATCCTTTGGCAGCGGCTTTATTTTCACAACCGCGCTGCCCCCTGGAATTGCTGCGGGGGCGCTGCAATCCATTAAGTTTTTGATGAGCGATCAAGGCGTTGCCCTTCGAGCGCAGCATCAGATGCGCGCCGATCAGTTAAAGAAAATGTTAAAAGCAGCAAAGCTTCCTGTGATGGATTCAGCGTGCCATATTGTGCCAATTTTAATTGGTGATCCCGAACAATGCAGGGCTGCAAGCGAAAGATTGCTTAAAAAACATCATATTTATGTGCAGCCGATTAATCATCCAACTGTACCAGCAGGGACGGAGCGTTTGCGGCTAACCCCAACCCCGCATCATAATGATCAGGATATGGAAAGGCTGATCCATGCTTTATGCGAAGTGTGGGAAGCCCTTAATTTGCCACTTTTGCAGCAAGCAGTTTGATTGTTTTTTGATGATGGTAAATGATGATTTCTATCATCGGCTGACGCTGATTGAACATAAAAAAGATGCGATCAGGGCAGGACTTTATCATTGTTTTGGCGTGCCAGCGATTGGGCTTGGCTCTTCGATGCTTGGTTATGCTGCGATGGTATCTGCGCAAGATCACCCTGCTTGGCTTGGCATTGCGGGGGCTGCCTTAATTTGGGGACTGCCTGGGCAGGTTGCGATGATCGAGATGGCTTCCATAAATGCAAATTTTATATTGGCATTGCTTGCGGTATCTTTTGCGAATATGCGCATGCTGCCCTTAACCTTAACGGGAATTACCTTGGTTGCAGCAGATCATAAGCTAAATTGGCTAAGCCGTTATTTTTTATCGCATTTTCTGGCGGTGACGGGCTGGACCGCGATGATGCTGGTAAAGGATCATTTGCGCCGCGATCTAAGATTATATTATTATCTGGGCTTTTCAGGGTTGCTATTTGCAAGCGGGATTGGCTGCGCGATAGCGGGCTATTATGGCGGGCAGAGATTGCCTGATTTATTGGTATCGGGCTTGGTCTTTTTAACCCCGCTCTATCTTTTACTGCTTGTGTTTGGCGCACGCCATCGGGGAAATTTAATTGCGGTCATTCTGGGCGCGGCAGGCGGATTGATGCTTTATCCTTTGATTGGCGATTGGGCGGTGCTTGTGGTTGGGGTGATGGCGGGGACAGCGGGCTGGAGCTTTTCCCATTTTTCAAGATTAAAGCCGGATATAACATGATGAGTGGCTTTTTAAATCAGCCCCCGCTTTGGGGATATTTAATTGCGGGGATCATCGGCACGGCAAGCTGGCGGTTGTTGGGGGCGGTTTTAATTGGCAAAGTGGATGAACAAAGCCCATTATTTCAATGGATTGCTGCGGTTGCTTATGGGATGGTTGCAGCCTTGTTAATGCGCGCGCTGATCATGCCGCAAGGCAATATGGAGCCATCATCGATGCTGCTGCGCGCCATTCCCTTTATGCTTGCTTTTGGAACATGGTGGATTACAAAGAAATCGATTCTTTATGGGCTGCTGGCTGGGCTTAGCGGATTTATGGTGCTTAATTATATTTATGATTTTTATCTGTGATCATCGGAGAGTCATCATAAAATGCAGCCGATTTTTAACATTCCCCGTTTGCTAAGCAAGTTAATCTTTTTGTTGATTGCGATGCATCTTGTAAAATATATGCTTATCGGCGGTATGATTGCCTTGGATGGGTGGCTTGGTCAGCAATTATTGACTTTATTTGATGGTTTTTTGCTGGTGCCAAGCCGCGTGCTTTCCCCTGATTTTGACCATTTCTTTAGCATTTATACATCCTTGCTAACCCATGGTTTATTACATGTGGATTTGATGCATTTGATTGCAAATATTGGATTCTTGCTTGCTTTCGGTGTGCCGCTTTTCCATCGTTTAAAGCCCTTTGGTTGGTTTTTATTGTTAATGCTTAGCATTATTGGTGGCGGTTTTGCCTATGTGTTTTTTACAAGCAATCCTGATATCCCTGCGGTCGGCATTAGCGGCGGCGTTAGCGGCTTGATGGGGGCAATATTGCGCCCCAGCTTGATTCACAGCCGTTATTTACCCATTGAACAGCCCTTTAAACGGCGCAGCAATGCGGCAGTGATGTTGATGGTTTTCATCGCCTTTAACCTGCTTTCTGCAATATCCATCCAAGGAACAAGCGTGCTGGGATTAATTGCATGGCAAGCCCATTTTGGCGGGTTTATAACGGGCTTCATGCTTTATCCTGCAATATGGAGGTCACAATGGAAATAACATCCTATGCCCAAATTCAAGCCTTTTTAAATGAACGGCAATCTGCGGTAAAAGGCAGGCTGACACCGCCAATTCCAAGCGATGGGCAGCTTTATGAATTTGCACAAGCTGCGATGGCAGCGCCAGATCATGGGGCAATTTGCCCGCAGCGTTTTTTCATTCTGCATGAAACAGGGCAGGAACGGCTTGCCGATTTATATGAAGCCCAGCTTTTAATGAAAAAACCAGATGCTGCCCTCGATGATATTCAACAAGCGCGCTTAAAGGCAACCCGCGCCCCATTATTGGTGATCATCGCCGCCAAATTAACCCAAAATCATCCCAAAGTGCCAGTGATTGAACAGGTGATTGCTGCATCCATGGCGGGCTATGGCTTTATGCTTTCCTTGCACGCAGCGGGCTATGGCGCGCGCTTAATCACGGGGGAGGTCGCCCATAGCGATTCCCTAAAAACAATGATTGGGCTTGATCCAGCAGATCAAATTATTGGAATTTTACAAATTGGCAGCCTTGATGAAACAGCAGCGCCCCCGCCGAAGAAACAGCGCAAGCCAGCATCAAAAGCAATCGCTTTATGGCCATAATTCAACCTTATAACCCGCAATCCATAAAGCAAGCTTGCACCATTTTAAACGGGGCAGGCATAATTGCCTTTGGCACGGAAACGGTTTACGGGCTTGGCGGCGATGCTGGCAGCGATAAAGCAATCGCCAGCATTTTTCAAATGAAAGCAAGACCGCAATTTAACCCTTTAATTGTCCATATTGCCAATTTGGCGATGCTGGATCAGCTATGTGATTATGATTCCAAGCGTCTTAATCCTGTGTTAATGCAATGCTGGCCTGGTGCGTTAAGCCTTGTGCTGCCTTTAAAATCAAATGCAAAGCTTAGCAAGCTGGTAACGGCTGGGCTTGATACGGTTGCCGTCAGGATGCCCAACCATCAAGGGGCATTGGCTTTGATGAACGCATTTGGCAAACCCATTGCTGCGCCAAGCGCAAATCCAAGCGGAAAATTAAGCCCAACTTGCGCGGATCATGTACAGGCAGGGCTTGGTGAAAAGCTGGATTTAATCCTTGATGGCGGTGCGTGCCATGCTGGCTTAGAAAGCACAATTATTGATCTTACCGATCCTGATTCTCCGCATTTATTAAGGCTGGGAACACATTCGCTTAAACAGCTTCAGCAGGCATTGGGCGCAAAAATCACGCTGTCACATTCAATGAAAATTGATGATGCAGGGGATGCTGCTAGCCCCCATCCCACCAGTCCCCATCCCACCAGCCCCCATCCAACCAGTCCCCATCCTACTAGCCCGGGCCAATTATTGCGCCATTATGCGCCAAGCTTGCCTTTAAGGCTGGATGCAGCAGCGCCTACCTCATCAGAAGCATGGCTTGGCTTTGGTGCAGATTTCAATGCGAATTTATCGCCAGCACCCTATGATTTATCGCCAAATCAGGATTATGTGGAAGCGGCAGCAAATTTATTCAAAGCACTGCATTATTTGGATCAAATAGAGGGGGTTTCAGGAATTGCGGTAACTAAATTTCCCAAGGCACAAAATGAAGATCAAGCCATTTTGCGGCTTGCCATTTTGGATCGTCTGGAACGCGGGAGCAATTAGAAAATTAAGCTGCCAGCGCGCCAAACACGCTGTCATCAGCAAAGGCTCTGCGCAGCAATTCATTATTTAAACCATGCCCCGTGCAGCTGGCTTCCAATGTGCCAATCAAGGGTCTGCCCGCAAGTGCCAAATCACCAATACAATCCAGCACTTTGTGGCGGACAAATTCATCGGTGAAGCGTAACCCATCTTCATTTAAGATTTTATCATCTTGAACAACAATGGCATTATCCAAAGAACCGCCTTTGATCAGGTTTTTAGACTGCATATATTGAATATCCTGATACATGCAAAAAGTGCGCGCCCGTGAAATATCGCAAATAAATCCTTCGGCATTTACCTTAAATTCAAGGCTTTGCTTGCCAATCGCTTTTGCTGGATAATCAATCATTAATTTAATGATCAAATCGGTTTGTCCTGCTGTTGCGGGCAGCAATCTTGCAAATTTTTGATGATCGCCAACCGCAATCATTTTGTGAACATAAAGCAAATTACGGGTATTTTTGCCCAGCGTTTCAATGCCAACATCCATAATGGCATCCACAAAAACTTCCGAAGAGCCATCCATAATTGGAATTTCATTTGCATCGACCCAAATATCGGCATTATCAATGCCAAGTCCCGCAAAAGCTGCCATTAAATGTTCAATGGTTGCAATCTCCGCACCTTCAGCATTGGTGATCCCCGTGCATAAATCAGTGCGGGTGACATTGTTAAAATGCGCATTAATCTTGCGCTGACCCGATGTTAGATCGCTTCTAATGAAGCTTATTCCTGAATTTTCAGGGGCAGGGGCGATCACAATTTGGGTTTGATTGCCAGAATGAAGCCCAATTCCGCTTAATTTAACAGGATTTTTCAAAGTTGTTTGAAATGAAGCATGATGTTGATTTTTGAAGGTTGCGGGCTTAAAGCCAGTTTGAATTCCAGCATCGATAATATTGGGTTGATCAACATCCAGTGCAGAGGAAGGGGAGGGATATGCGCTTGATTTTGCATGATCAAAGCTTGTTTCTTGTAACATTCTATAGCCCATATCCATCATTGCCCCCTAAAGTCAGCAAAATTATAAATTTTGTAAAACCGTTTTTTATGTTTGCGAAACGATCTTTGCGAAACGATCTTGGCGAAATTTGTTAAGCTTAATGATAAAACAGCAACTATTTATTAATTAAGCCCATTCACATTTTGTTAATATATTGTTTAATCCATTGCTTGTTCAAACTCAATTGAACTTATGTTACAAAATGTTACAAATATATTTATATCTCTTAAATTCTAATAGATTAAGATTGATTTTTAAGGGCAAGCGTGGCTTAATCAATGCGGGGATAATAAAAGCGAATATAATAATAAGGAATGGGAAACCCATAAAAATGATGCAATTGATGATTGCCAATCGTACTTTTTCAACTTGGTCATTGCGGGCATGGTTGGTTTTAAGTTATGCTAAACGCCCTTTTGAAACAGTGGTCTATTATTTTGATGATGATAAATCCTATCAACGCTTATGCGCAAAAAGCCCAACTGGAAGGGCACCTGCTTTAGCCCATAATGATTTAATGATCGTTGACAGTCTGGCAATTGCTGAATATATGGCAGAAACCGCCCTATATTTATGGCCAGAAGATGAGAAACAGCGGGCAATGGCGCGGATGATATGCTGCTATATTCATTCTGAAATTGCCAATTTGGCGCGTGAATGCCCGATGAATCTATCGAATAAATTTGATGATTTCACCGCGCCTGAATCTGTTTTGAAAGAGCTAGAGACATTAGAAAAACTCATGCAGCCTTTGCTGTTGGATTGGACGCAAAATGGCGAAAAAGATTTTTTATTTATCGCGCCAAGCATCTTGGATGCTTTTTTGACCCCGATTGCCGCAAGATGCTATACTTATGATCTGCCTGTGGGCAGCCATTTTTCAAGCTATTTGCAAAAATTGCTAAACCAAGAATATATGTTTGGCTGGCTTGAAAGCGCAAGAATTGAGCAAACCGATGAAGCTAGGACAAAAACAAGCAATGGGCGCTTTGGAAAAGGCTTTACTGAAATTGGCAGCTATCCCTTATTGGCACAAGCCATCAGCAATCGCCTTGAATCTTGAATTATTGAATCTTAAATTATTAAATCCTGAATTATTGAATCTTGAGTTATTTTAATCGCTATGGTCAATGAACGCCCCAAGCAACAGCCCAAACAAACAGATGATGATTTGGCGTGGATGCTGCGAAAATGCGAGCAAGCTGGCTTAAAATTAACGACTGCACGCAAGATTATTATCGAGGTGCTGCTTGCGTGTGATGATCACCCTGATGTTGAAATGATCCAAAGCCGCGCCAGCTCCAAGGATAACCGCATATCGATTGCAACCACCTATCGTGCGTTAAAATCATTCCACGAAACGGGGATTATTGCCCGCCATGATTTTGGGGATGGCCGCGCGCGTTACGAGGTTGCAATACGCCAGCACCATGATCATTTAATCGATATTGATTCAGGCGAAGTCATTGAATTTATGGATGACACCATCGAACAATTACAGCAGGAAATTGCAAAACGCCTTGGCTATGAATTAACAGGGCATCGGCTGGAACTTTATGGCAAAAAAATCAAATAATCCTTGCTTAAGATAGCATTTCCAAAGCGGTTTTTGCTTTATGTTAAAAAATTTGGAACCGCAAGGGCAGGGTGGGATTGCTTTATTTGCTGTTGGGATAGCAATTTTGCAGCGCATAGCACGCGAGAAACGGTCGCAGGACTAACGCCCGCTATCTTTGCTATATCCTGAATCCGATAGCCCGCTGATCGCAGCTGGGCTATTTTTTTATTGCGTTCACGCCTTACTTGCTTTTCTTGATCGCGGGCATGGGCATATATCGTAAGGGCAGGGGCGTTTATCGTTTGCAGCTGCTTTGCTGCCTGATAAAGGCTTAATCTTTCCATCCGTGATAAATC
>JBGCED010000016.1:0-6351 GCA_045106055.1 Alphaproteobacteria bacterium | reverse complement strand
AGCATCCACGGGATCGCCCAAATAATGCTGCCAATCGGGCAAATTCATAATTGCAGGATCAGGCTTTTGATCCGCACGCAGCACACCGCCAGTGACCGCCATGCCGCCCAATCCAGCCCCTGCTGCCAGCCCTGTTTTAAGGAATTTACGCCGATCCACGCCCGTTATCTTGCTTGCGCTCTTTATTTCTTTTTTATCCATGATTGCTCCTTTACCGCTTGCTAAATGCCAACCAGCTTAACCGCATCATTTGCGGGAACTTTAACCGTTTTTTGCTGTTTTATATAATCAGATACCAAATCATAAATCGGCGGGCCTTCTGTGCCTTCATTCACACTTGCCCAGCCTGCAACCTGATAATTCTTATCTGCTTCAATTGGCTTTCCTGTTTTAAGCATCACCATGTTTGAAATGCGGCTGCCCATTGCATTCATGGGATTGATCGTATAGCCCATACCGCCAACACGCACCATATCCCCGCCTTGCTGATAATAAGGATCCAGATTAAATAAATTATCCGCAACATCTTCCAAAATAATTTTCAGCATTTCGCCCGTCATCTGGGTGCGATAGCAATTTGGATAGGTTATTGCGGTTAAATTATAAACATCATCGCCAGTGATTGCTTGTCCTGGCAGCAAGCTTGATCCCCAGCGAAAGCCAGGGGATAGGGCAATATCCGCATCGCGCATTTCAAGCATTGCATTACAAATTAAATCATCAAAAGTGCCATTAAAATTACCGCGCCGATACAGAAAATCATCGGTATGCCCCAGCGTTTCATCAATGACGGACTTATGGGGCGCACGGATTGACTCCACCAGATTTTTCATTTCTTTTTGCTGGGGAATAACATCTGAGAAAATGGGCATTAATTTATAGCGAAAATCGCGAATGCCTTCTGCGCCGACATCAAGATCAAGCCTTGATAGAAACTTGCCATGCGATCCTGATGCAACCAGCAGCGTTTTACCCACCTTAACAACCTCGGGCAGCGCATCATGCGTATGCCCCGTTAGCACCACATCAAGCCCTTGAACACGGCCAGCAAGCTTGCGGTCAACATCAAAACCATTATGTGACAATAGCACAACCAGCTGCGCGCCCGCGCCCCTTGCCTCATCCACGGATGCTTGCACCGTTTCCTCGCGAATGCCAAACGATAATTCAGGAATTAAATAACGCGGATTGGCAACGGGCGTATAAGGAAAGGCTTGCCCAATCACCGCAACCCTTACCCCGCCGCGATCAAAATAACGAATCGCCTCATAAACAGGCTCTTCCCATTCGGTATCCCTTACATTGCCAGCCAAAAACGGGAAATTTAATTTATCAATCAGCTCGCCAACGCGCTCGGTGCCATAGGTAAATTCCCAATGCCCTGTCATCGCATCAAGTCCCATTGCGTTCATCACCGCAACCATATCCTCGCCCCCAGTTTGAAGCGAAGTATAAGAGCCTTGCCATGTATCGCCGCCATCAAGCAACAAGCAATTATCCGCGCGCTCTGCCCTGATTGCATCCACCAAACTTGCCATCCGATCAATGCCGCCAATTTTGCCATAGCTTTTGGCAAGCGATACAAAATCGGGATAGGCAAGCGCATGGGCTTGCGCAGATTGCGCTTCCAAATTATATTTCTTCAGAAAATCTGCGCCTGTAATATGGGGGGGAAGCCCCTTAACCTCGCCCACGCCCAAATTAATTTCAGGCTCGCGGTAATGGATCGGCATCAGCTGGGCGTGAATATCGGTGAAATGCAGCAAGGAAACCTGCCCCATGGGTTTAAACGCCAAAATATCGTCAAACGATAATCCTTGGCGCGCGGCAAATGCGGTTCCATGACCAAGAATATTTGCGCCAAGCCCGCCCGCTAAACCGCCCGCAAGCCCGCTGCCCGTTGCAGCAAGCCCCAACCAAGCATTCATAAAATCACGCCGTGAAATTGTCATTTAAAAAATCCTATTCCCTTAAAACAGCCATAAATATAATGACCCTAAATATAACATTTAGCCTGACACTGAAATCATATCACAGTAATTATATCGCAGTAATTATATCAAAAAATAATGTAGAATAAACAGAATTAAAAACCCTGCGACCATATGACCAAAATCAAATGCCCGCAGGGTTTTAGATTAACACACCCTAATGACGCACAGAGGGGGTTTCAACAGGAAGCCCCTGTCCGCGCCATGCAAGATACAATTCTAAATCAACCAAATCAGGATCACCGCGCTTTGGAAATTCTGCACGCGTATCGCGGATGCAGCCCTCAAAGCGTTTATGCAGCGATAACACGCCTTGATTTTTCAAACGATAGGTTGGAAACCCGTTTGATTGACCTTGGGAAAGATGATCTGATCTGATATTATCGCCATAATGATCTTCATGGCAATTTGCGCATGACATATTCAGCTGCCCTGTGCGGCGATAATAAACGCTTTTGCCATTTTCAAAATGGGGTTCCATCGGACCATCAACCTGAACGGTAACGGGCATTCCTTTGGATTGGCGTTTTACAAAGATCACGGTGGAAAGCATTTGATCTGATTCCCATTTCCACGCATCCGCTTTCATGTTATTTTCACGGCATAGATTAACTTGCTGTTCCAGTGTAACGGGTTTTTCCAAAGCATCATTCCATTTTGGATAGGATGCACCAACCCCCTTCATTGAAACGGCGGCATCTTGGTGGCAATCCGCGCATGATTTATTGGCAGCACCATCAACTTGCGTCCATAAACCTTCACCGCGTTCATACCATAGCATGCCAGGATTTTCAAAATCATCATCCTGCAAGGCTTGGGTTGTTGGATCACGATATAAATAGCCCGACATGATTTCAGGCAAAGGATGATCGGCTGATGGCGAATCAAACCGCATGGGTGCATCTTCGGCTTGCGCATTCATAGGGTTACCAACTCCCATAAAAGTCAAGCATAGCATCAATGCCATGCTGATTTTTAAAAGCGCGGCATTGCTGGCGCTTATGGCGCGCCAAGCAGCTGATTTATGTTGTAAATTATCCACCATATCCTCGTCCTTTATCTTGATTTTCATCCAAAATTTGGAATATTAAGCAACCGTTATTTGCGATTTCTTGCTGTAAGTTTCACCATTATCATCATTCCACACAAATTCCAAATCCGATGTTTCATCAATTTTTAAATGAAAACTGATATAGGGGTTGGCGGAAATTGCAGGATCTAAATCCATGCGAAATGCTTCGCTTCCATTCATCAGGCAGGTGAATTTATTGATAATTTGGCGCGGGATAATATTTCCCTGCTTATCTTTGCGCTGACCCGATTCCATTGAATGTGAAATTAAGGTTTTAATTTCAATAATTTCACCAGCATCGGCTTTTTTTGGAACTTTCACTCTTGGTTTTGGCGTTGCCATTTTCTTTCTCCTTAAAATAATTCTAAAGCTTTAATTTCAATCGCGAATTAACCGCCACAACCGCCAATGGTTACCTTAACCGTGCTGCTGACATGACGGAAGCTGCCATCCGACATTTTTGCAACGGCGTGAATATCTTGGGTTGTTGCAAGGCGAATGCGGGTTGAAGCCATGGCAAGACCTGCCATCGGCGTAAAGTTAAAGGTTGCAACCGCTGGATTTGGATTGCCATCCGCCAGAATTAAAACCGATTCAACATAATCATTTGCGCTCATTGGGCTATCAACATCGACCCCCAAAGGCACTGTATTCCCGTTTTCTGCAATTTCAGGCAAATCAAGTGTGATGCCTTCATTTGATACAGAAGCGCCGCCCGTAAAGGCATTAATCGCTGCTTGTGTATCTGCGACTGATGCGCGCGCTGCACCAAGGGGAAGCACCGCAAGCGCGGCTGCGCCTGTTGCTGTAATTACAAATTCTCTTCTGTTTAACATGATCGCATGCTCCTTATAAAATTAATATGCTGATTTTTGGGTTAGCAAATATGCCACAATATCTTCAACCTCTTGGGGTTCCAAGATGGTTTTGCCGATTGATTTTTTACGCACCATCACAAGATCATCGGTTGAAATGTGAAAAGCGGGCATGATCGTATCAGGGTAATAGGTTTTTGCGTTCACAATCATCTGGCGCAGCTGCCCCTCATTATAAACACTGGCGATCCCATCAAGGGTTGGCCCAACATTGCCATGAAAAGGATGCTGCTTTAAGCTTGATACTTCATGGCATGCCAAGCAATTCCCCTTGGATTTATTTACCATCAGCTTCGCGCCAGCTTCAGCGTTGCCCGCAAGCTTGGTCAAGGGCTTATCCAAAGCAGGCAGCGCGTAATCATCTGCGGTAAAGCAGCCCGCCAATAGCACCAAGGCTGCGCCGACCACGACAAAACGCCCCGCTAAAAAGCCACCCACTGAAAAAAAACTTGGACCTGACTTTAAGGAAATTTTATGATTCAACAATGCTCCATCCCTTCAAATTATGTTTATGGTTAAATATTTTACTCTTACTCACACGCCGCTTAATGCAACTGGATTTTCATCCATAAATGCTTTAAGCGATTTTGTTTTATATGCTTCATCCCCAACATAACGCAGCATGGCATAAAAATGATTGGGTTTCAAGTAGCCCGGCATTCTGGTAATTTCGCGCGCCCTTGGCTTAACATCCGCAAGCCCTTGTGCTGATTGCGGAAAAAATTGAATGGTGGGGGTGAAGCGCACCCCATAATGCCCCGCCATTTCCTTTTCTGACCTTTCCCTGCCGTCAAAATCGGTCACCAGCCTTGATCCAATATAATTTAATTGCAGCACATCAAATTTGGATTTCATATAATCCACAATTTCAGGCACTTTAAAATTCACCTTATGGGTTTCTGCGCAATAAGGACACCCCTTTAATTCCCACATTACCGCCAAATGCTTGCCATTATCGCCTGCATTTTGTGCATCATCGGCAAGTTCCAAAAAGCTATCTTGAATGAACCAAGGCTGAACATGCAGCCCATCTTCATTGATAAAGGATTCGGCGCGTGCAATGTTAAGACGAGCCGCCCCAGCACCGGCCACCCCAGCACCGCCCACCCCAGCAGCACCAAGTGCGCCCGTCAATAATTGACGGCGGCTTAAGGCGCGATCATTCAAAATTGGTTTAATAGACATTTATATTCTTAAATCATGATGACGCATTGCGCCATCCCCTCCCCTAATAAATAATTAATTCTTGTGATCCCTGAATTAATTTTTACTTTTTTATTTCGTTAAAATTTAATCATACATTTTTATTGCGTTAAATCTTAATCAAGTCTATGCTGTTGTCAAGCCCATATTTTGTTTTTTTAAAGCGAAAAAGTAAAGCCATGCCAATTATTACCATCACAGATCATCTAAAATTTACGCTTATTTTGTTGATTGCCGCTATGTTTTTTGGTGGGGCGGCAAGCCCAAGCACTGCGCAAGATCAGTCCTTATTCCTTGATCAACAACAAGCCATATTGACCCCCAGCTGCGCAGCGGATCATTATATAAGAACGGGCAATGTGGTTTTTGCAGATATGGAGCTGGCGGCTTTAATTACAGCGATTGATGCTGCCCCGTCGCTAAAGCACCAAGCCTTGTTGAAAGATCAAGCCTTGCAAGCCACAGAAATGATCCGCGCAGATGATGATCCTGCGCAAGCACGCGCGCCGCTAGCAAAGATTAAAGCAACCTTGGCTGAAGCGCGCGCACACAACGGCATATTCACACATTCCGACGCGCTAACGCCTTTATTTGACAGCATTTTTGCCTTTCGGGAATATGTGCGGGCGGGCCCTGATTTTACCGATCTTGAGGCAAGCGCGCTATTCATGTATCGCTTGGGACGATATGATTCTGATCTTGCGCTTTATCTAAACCATCTTGCCCCCAGCGGCGAACAGGACGCACATTACCAGCGACTAATCACGATTTTAAAAGCCGATATGGCGCATTTACATCGCGCCTTTGAAACCAAAAACAGCCCGCTGGTTGTGAATATTGTGGGGGAAATGCTGTCTGCTGCCCGTTTATTGCGCTTTCAATATTGCTAATCACCGCAAATCGCCTTAAATATAGGATATGAAAACCCAGCACACCATCATCACAGATCAACTGCAAGACGCAATTGCCTTGCGCCATCATATTTTGAATGATCAGGCTTTGCTTCAAAAGCTAAACGCGCTGGCGGTGGATTGCCAAAACGCGATCCAAGCTGGCGGAAAGATTATCTTTGCGGGCAATGGCGGCAGCATGGCAGATGCGCAGCATCTTGCTGCTGAATTTGTCGGGCGTTTTGTCAAAGAGCGCATCCCGCTTGCTGCCATCTGTCTTGGCACAAATATTTCAAGCACCACCGCGATTGGCAATGATT
>JBGCED010000015.1:0-4594 GCA_045106055.1 Alphaproteobacteria bacterium | reverse complement strand
CTTTAATTATGCCCAATATCGGTGCGGTAAAACCCGCCTTGCCATGCAAGCTGTTCAATAATTGCATAGCCTTTTGTGCGTGCTTGCAGCAAGCTATCTGCGACGGATACAATATTTAAAACCCGCCCGCCCGTTGCCAGCCATTCAATCGCGCCATCTTCTGCTGTTTTTTTAAGCGTGCCAGCATGAAAAATTTCAACGCCATCCATTTTCTTTACCCGCTCCAAGGTTTCATGCAAGCGCGGAATGGGTTGATGGCTGCCCAGCACCAGATCAGGATAGCCATTGGCAGCAAGCACAATGCAAATTGCGGTTTTTTCTTGATTCCAGCGCAGGCTAAATTCATTAAGCGCGCCAGAGGTTGCGGCAATCAGCGCGGGCAACAAGTCAGAAAATAACAGCATCATCAAACATTGGCATTCAGGATCGCCAAAGCGCACATTATATTCAATTAATTTTGGTCCATTTTCGGTAATCATTAGCCCAAGAAATAAAACACCTTGAAACGGCATTCCTTCTGCTTCCATGCCTTTTAAAGTCGGCGTTACGATCTGGTCAATAATGGTTTGATTAAGGGCAAGATCGGCAAGCTTTGAAGGGGCATAAGCCCCCATCCCGCCTGTATTTGGCCCTTGATCATTGTTAAATGCGCGCTTATGGTCTTTTGCAGAAATAAGGGGAAGGGCGTTTTGACCATCGCATAGCGCAAAAAAGCTAAGCTCTGTGCCAATCAAACATTCTTCAATTACCAATTTATGATTGCCAATCTTGCTCAAGCGCTTTGCGGCCTCAACGGCTTCTTGGGTTGATTGCGCGACCACAACCCCTTTTCCCCCAGCCAGCCCATCGGCTTTCACCACAATCGGCGCGCCTTTGGTTTGAATATAGGCAATCGCGGCATCTAAATCCGAAAAGCTTTCAAATTCCGCGCCTGGAATATTATGCCGCGCTGTAAAGTCACGCGCAAAGGATTTTGATGTTTCAAGCCGCGCCGCAGCTGCGCTTGGCCCAAATGCCTTAATGCCAGCAGCTTCAAGCTGATCCACCAGCCCAAGCGCCAAAGGCAATTCAGGCCCAACCACGACCAGATCAATCGCTTTGTCTTTTGCAAATTCAATCAATTTTATGCAATCATCCGCATTAATGGAAATGCAATTTGCAAATTCTGCAATCGCATCAGAACCTGGCGCACAATAAAGCGCATCGCATAAGGGGGATGCGCTTAATGCCCAGCATAACGCATGTTCGCGCCCGCCATTTCCAATCACAAGCAGCTTCATAAGGTGGCACTCTTTTTCTGTTTTACATTAACATTCTTATTTGCAGCGGCAAGCTGTTGCTCCAAGGCATCCAGCCGCTTACTCATATCCGCCATTTCATCATCATAAGGGCCGCAATCAAGGGCAACATCCATTGGCATCCCATAAGCTTCAAACACGCAATCCTGTTCGGTCTCACCAGATGAATCTGCGTGATCGCTAATCAAATCTTTTTTAACAGGATGTGCTGGAATGCCAATCACGGTTTCTGCTTCCTCAACATCATGGACAACCACCGCATTCGCGCCAATTCGGGCGTTTTTCTGGACGCATACAGGACCAAGCACCTGCGCCCCTGACCCTACAATTACATGATCGCCCAGCGTGGGGTGGCGCTTAATATTGCGCTGCTCATCAGAATTTTCTGCGGGCGATACGCCGCCAAGCGTCACCCCATGATACAGCGTTACAAAATCCCCAAGCTCAGCAGTTTCGCCAATAACAACCCCCATCCCGTGATCAATAAACAGGCAATGCCCAATTTTTGCACCAGGATGAATTTCAATCCCTGTTAGAAACCGTGCAAATTGTGATATGGCGCGCGCCAGCAGCTGCCATTTATGGCGATATAGAAAATGCGCCATGCGGTGAAAAACAACTGCATGAAAGCTTGGATATAGCAAAAACACCTCAAGCCGGCTTTTTGCCGCAGGGTCGCGCTCGATAATGGCATCAAGCTGCCGCGTTAATCGGCGCATCAAAGATGGCTTTGGAAGACCTTGATTTGGAAGCCCCTGATTTGGCAAGGCTTGATTCGGTGAGTTTAATGGCGGGGAGTCCGCAATGTCTGTCATAAGATTTATCTCAATCTGGTTATGTTTTACTTGACCCTTAAAATAGATTCCTATCATAGAATATCAAGTAAAAAATCATTATATCACCGCTTTGATGATAAGCATGTGTAAAAAACGCTGACATTATGCGAACAATCAATTATAGTTAATATTCATTAAAACCAGATATGGGGTTGCTGTTTATAAATGGTTCTTTGTTACAAGTTAGATCAATATCGCTTCAAACCGTGCAAAAGCATGAAATTATCCAGCGTGAAACCATCTTGGGCGGCAATGATCGTGATGATTTTGACCGCAATCGCTATCATGCTGCTGCTTCACCCCCAAATAATCATCCATAAGGCAAAAGCGCAAGACGAACTACCAACTTCTGATACACCACCATTTTATGGGCTTGGCACGGATATGGAAGCCGAGCAAGATACGCGTTTATTATTTTACCCTTGGAACATTGAACCCCTTGACGAGGAAAGGCTGAATTATACCATCGCCCAGATTCGCCTTTATTCCGAACAATTTCAAGATGATAGAATGCGCGGTCAAATTGGCGTTGGATTGGTGCAAGGGCATTTGCTGAATGAAGATATTGATCATGCCTTGATTGACGCTTATCGCATTACAGATCCTTTATGGCTTGCAAAATCGCTTATTAAGATCAGCCAATATTTACACGAGAACGAACAAACAGCGCGATTGCTGCCCTTGCTGTATGATTCAATTGCGATCTTGCGCAATATTGACCCTGATTTTGAACTGAATTACGAGCGCAGCTTGTTGCTGGAACTTGCAGCCAGCTTGTTATTATCGATGGACATGATCAGCGAAGCGATTGATGTAATGAACATTATCCCTGATGATGAAATTCGCATCTCTGCATTGCAAAAAGCAACAATGCTTGCGATTGATTTAAAAGATAAAGCCGAAACGATTGGCAAGCAAGAAGAACAAGATGTCTATGATCAAGCGGTTGATTACGCCAACAGCGCGATTCAAGCCGCCTTAGACTATGCGCGCGCTTTACCCTTTGATAATGAAAATATAGCGCCGCTTTCCATCACATTGATTAATGCCCTGATTGATCTTGAACGCTATGATCAAGCACTTGCTGAATTGGATATATTAAAACCTAAAATATATGCTGCAAATTACAGCAACCGCGATCAGAATATTGTGGATATTGCGGCGGCTTATATACAATCGGATGATCCAAAAAGCGCGATGGAGATTGTACGCGATCTAAGCGATGCTGGCAAACGCGCGCGCGCATTGGCAGTTGTCGCAAGGGCGCGTGCGGATATTGGCGATTTTGACGCGGCATCTCCCTTATTCATTCTTGCTCAAGAAGAAGCAGAGCGGGTGCGCGATAATGATGATCGCGTTAATACCTATAACATATTGCTGGAAAGCCTAACGCGCGCGGGCAGGTTGGCGGATGCGTTTGAAGCCGCAGGAAAGATCACGCAACAGCCAGAGCAGGGCGAAATGCTTGCCAATATGGCGCGCATTTTACTGGAACGCAACCAATATGAAGAGGCACGATTATTAACCACCTATATTCCGCAAATGGAATTGCGCGCGCCAATTTTGATCTATTTGGCAAGGATGAGAGGGATAGAGGGCGAAGCAGAGCAGGCAAGCCAAGGGCTAATTGATGCGCTTGCGATGGATGAAGGCGAAGCACCTTCGGCGCAAGCTTTGCCAGCCATTTTAAGGCTGGTTTTAACACATCACACCTTGCTGGGCAGCGAAACGCTTGATGCACAGCTTTTTGATCTGGTTGCCTCTATCATTGATCAAATGCCAGATGGCATGGTTAAAATTGACTCTCTAATTGATTTGGCAATGGCGCAAGCTGAGACCGAGCAGCTAGCTTTGGCGCGCCAAACTGCAAATGCTGCCTATCGCATTGCCTTTGATGCTTCTGCTGATCTTCAATTTCCAGAAGCGATGGAGGTGATTTCATACGGGCAGAGCATGGTGGGCGATTTGCTTGCCGCCTTTGATACCGCATCGCGCACCCCATTGCCGCCCACACAAGAAGAAATTGACGATATAAAACGCAGATCCAGCAGAAGGGGAAGACAGCTGGAAAGCGTGAACATAACAGCGCTTGACCCGCTTAGACCCATGGAAACCCCGCGTTTCAAGGCTTTGGCCAGAATTGCTGCCGCAGCGGGCAGGGTGGGCGAAACCGAAATGGCACTGCGTTCAGCCATGCTTGCCGATAATCAAATGGCACAGGCAAACGGGCTTGCTGCGATCGCAATTGCTGCAATGTCAAACCATCTAGCCATTAATGATGTTTTAAACGATGTTGCCAATGCGCTTGAATTTGAACGCGTTCCCAGCATCGTCACGCCGCCTCAGCATTCAGCATCCAGCTTGGAACTTGGATTTACACCGCTCAATTTTGATCCTTAACTTTTCAAACTTCATTCACCAGAGTTTTTTGCTTTAATCTGGATTTCACAACTGGATTTC
>JBGCED010000014.1:0-4690 GCA_045106055.1 Alphaproteobacteria bacterium | reverse complement strand
AAGCAGCCCATATGCTGGAATATCTTCAACAAATAAGTTTGATGGGCGAAGATCCTGCGCAATTAATTAATGTTCCCAAAACCGCGCGCTGGCTGGCGGAAGCCATGCAAATCCCGCAGGATTTATTAATTAATATTTAGCATAAAGCAGCGCGTGAGCGATAAGATTAGCGGCGCGTGAGCGATAAGATTAGCGGCGCGTATAAAGCCCACAAGCGTGGGCCGCCGCCAGTGCGGCGTAAGCCTTAGCGGCGTGTGAGCGATAAGATTAGCGATAACAAAGATAACAACAAAGGATAATAACCATGCTTGACACAGAAATTGATACAGAATCTACAGAACAGCCCTTGGAATCATCGACTGCTGCAAATGATGTCGAGGCACCCCAACAAGAACAGAGTGACCAGAATATTGAGCAAACATCAGCAAACCCCTTTGATCACCGTGAAACACGCGAAAATCACGCGCATTTACAAACAGACCAGCATCGTTTGGAAGCGGAATTTGGGCGCGATCAATGGGTGCAGCTAAGACCGCAGCTTTCAAATTGGGCGGCGACACATTTGCCTCCCGCATTAATGCAGCAATTAAGCGCCCATTATGATGGGGTGATTTTAATTCACCGCATGATGCAAGCAACCCAAGAAGGGCAACTGCTAAAAGGCGGGGATGGCGATCAAATGGGGTTTGATGAATCGCATTTAAAACAAATGATTCGCAACCCCAAATATTGGCGCGACCATGATCCTGCTTTTCGCAAACGCGTGGAAGCTGGATTTAAACAGCTTTATCCCGAAGGATAAGCACCCTCTTTTTTTTATTAACTTTTAACCATAAGGATACAGATTATAATGAATAGTGAATTTTCAGAAAATGATGCTTTACCGCAAACGCAGCCCACAGAGTCCAAGCAAAGCTTGAATGTGATCGCAGAAGGGCTAATGCGTTTAAGCGAGCCTGAATTACAAGAATTGGATCACATGGTCACCCCGCGCTTGGCGGAGTTATTGGGCAAAGCCTTTGGCGAGGAATTGCTAAGCGTGATTGGCCCGCTTTATTTAAATGATTCAAACGAATCCCCAGCCCAGCAGGGGCAACCCGCCAAAATTGATGAATCTGCCTTAAAGGCGATGATTCGCAGCCCTCAATATTGGCGCGACCGCGACCCTGCGGTGATCGCAAAGGTCACCAAGGGCTATAAGGCATTATATGACTAAGGTTCAAGTAACAGGCTGAAGCAGGATCAGTGGCGGGCAGCCTTAAAAACTGCCTGCCATTTTTCTTTTTAGCACATGCGCAATGTGATTCATCTTGAAATATGATTTAATTTTAAATTTTATGTGCTTGCCACTGGTAAATCTGGTATTTAGGGTCTATATAAAATGCTGTGAAAAATAATTTAAAGTGATCAATTCTAAATTTTTTAAATAATGATCAATGATGGAGCTTACATGAGCGATAAAAAACAAAGTCCATGGGGAAATACGAATGGGGGAAACTCTAATGGTGGAAATTCGGGTGGCAGCAAGTCTGGAAATGATGATGCGCCCGATAATGTCCATGAAATGCCATGGGGCAAAACGGGCGGACGAAGCGAAAGCAGCAGACAGCAACGCCCCAGCCAGAATCGCGGCGGTGGTAATCGCGGTGGCGGTCTTGGCGGCGGCGAGCCTCCAGAAATTGATGAATTTATTCGCCGTGGTCAAGATGCCGTCAGGCGCTTTGCCCCCAATGGTCTTAATGGCAATTTATTGGTTCTGATCATTGTCGCGATTGTCTTATTATGGGCGGCAACGGGTTTTTATCGGGTTGGGCCATCGGAACGCGGGGTTGAGCTTATTTTTGGCCGCTATCATGAAACCAGCTTGCCTGGACTTCACTATAATTTTCCATCGCCAATTGGGGATGTATTCTTGCCATCGGTCGATTTGCAAAGGCGGTTAAATGTTGGGTTTCGTTCAAGCGATATTGATCGGATGAATCCCACCCAGTCGGATATTGCCAGTGAAAGCTTGATGCTTACCGCAGATGAAAATATCGTGGATTTGGATTTCACCGTTTTTTGGCGCATTGGCGATCCCAGATTATATTTGTTTGAAGTACGCGATCCAGAAGCCACGCTGAAAGTGGTTGCAGAAAGCGCGATGCGCGAAGTGGTGGGGCAAACGACCTTTGATCTTGCTGTAACCAGAGGCCGCGAGGAAATTGAACAAAATACGCTTGAAGTGATGCAGCGCATCTTGGATGCTTATGATAGCGGCATGGTGGTTGAAGCGGTTGAATTGCAAGCATCCGATCCGCCGCGCGATGTTATTGATGCGTTTAACGATGTGCAGCGTGCGCGCCAAGATCGTGATCGCCTTAGAAATGAAGCCGAAGCCTATGCAAATTCGGTTGTGCCGCAAGCGCGCGGGGAAGCCGAGCGGACTTTGCGCGAAGCTGAGGGCTATAAAGAGCGCTTGACCGAGGAAGCAAAGGGGGAAGCCTTGCAGTTCCTGTCTGTTTATGAAAGCTATGTGCTTGCACCCGAAGTTACCCGCCAACGCATGTATTTAGAAGTGCTGGGTAATGTCTATCGCAGCGCAAATAAGGTTGTAATTGATCCTGAAATATCCGCAAATGGCGGGCAAGGGGTTGTGCCTTATTTACCGCTTGGTGAGCTTGGCAATCAACGCTCTACAAACAATTCAAGCGCAAACAGCAATAATTAAAGGAGCGAATTTAATGAATAAGAAAGTTGCTATTCTAGGATTATTATCTGCTGCATTCATTGCCGTTGGCGCAAGTTCGCTTTATGTTGTGCATGAAACAGATCAAGCGATTGTGGTGCAGTTTGGTAATCCCGTTCATGTTGAACAAGAGCCAGGGCTGCATTTTAAACTGCCTTTCATTCAAGAGGTGATTTATTATGATAAGCGCGTGCTTGATCTTGATCCACCCGTGATTAATGTGCTGCTAACCGATAAAAAACGGATCAATGTTGATGCTTATGCGCGTTATAAAATCGTTGATCCGCTGGAATTTTATAAGCGGGTGCGCGATGAATTTGCATTAAGGGACCGCCTTGGAAAAGCGATCAGCGGGGCGCAGCGCCGTGTGATTGCCAATGTATCTTTGGGTGAATTATTATCAGAAGAACGCGTTGAAATTATGGCACGGATTCAGTCAGAAGTTGAAGAGCAAGCAAAATCGCTTGGGCTTGAATTGATTGAGGTGCGGATTGGCAGAACTGAATTGCCATCCGAAACCAGCGCGGCTGTGTATCAACGGATGCGCACCGAACGCGAGCGCGAAGCCCGTGAATTGCGTGCAGAAGGCGGGGAAACCGCGAATAAAATCCGCGCCCAAGCCGATAAGGAAAAAATCGTGATCCAGGCAAACGCCCAGCGCGAAGCAAGCCGGCTTAGAGGGGAAGGGGAAGCGTTGCGTAACATTACCCTTGCCGAAGCCTATAACCGCGATCCCGATTTCTTTCGCTTTTATAAATCGATGGAAGAATATGAAAAATCATTGGTGAATTCAGGGCTTTCGGTCGTCATTTCACCTGAAAATGAATTTTTAAACTTCCTTAGAAGCTCTAACTAAGCCTTACGCTTAAAGGCACACCCAAAATATGGCGGATTGGCAAGATCAAGGCATCATTGTCAATCCCCGCCATTTTGGTGAAAATGATGCGCTGGTGCATATTTTTACCCAGCAGCATGGGCTTTGCGCGGGCATTGTCAAATATGGGCAAACGAAACGCTTAAAGCCCATCTTGCAGCTTGGACAGCAGGTCAGCGTGAAATGGCGCGCACGGCTGGAAACCCAGCTTGGCAATTTTAATCTTGAACCGTTAAAAAGCCCATCCCCGCAGATCATGCTGGAAAAAGGGCGACTCTATTGCCTTAGCGCAGCCTTGTCGCTTATTCAAAATGTCATGGCGGAACATGAACCGCATCCTGCGGCTTATGATGATCTTAACGCGCTTATCTTAACGCTTGAAAGTGATGTTTGGGCAGAAACTTATGCAAAATGGGAAATTGCGCTATTGAATGATATTGGCTTTGGGCTGGATTTTTCAAGCTGCGCAGCAACAGGGGAACGGGATGATTTATGCTATGTTTCCCCTAAATCAGGGCGTGCCGTATCCAAAAATGCAGGGCTTCCTTACCATGATCGCTTGCTGCCCTTGCCTGAATTTTTAATGAAAGCTGGCGCAAAGGCGGGTGCCGATCAGCTGACGCAAGCCTTGCGCATGAGCGGGCATTTTCTTTCAAAAGGACCACTTGCCCACAGCAATCACGGGCTGCCGCTGGCGCGAACCCGCCTGCTTTCTTATGTATCAAAGATATAAAAGACCGTGATCGCGCGGGATGAAATAAAAAAACATTTTTTCAGATAAGATTCATAAATTCAAACAACCAAATGTTGCTTTGTTTGCTTCATAATATAGCCTTTGTTGAATATATAAATATTCAGCCTTAATATTCATTTGCATAATGCTATAAATATTGCTAGATTCAAAGTATTACCTGAATAGCACTATGCGGAATAAATGCCACTATGCGGGCAATCATTACAAGCGATCATTAAATGAATTTTATGGATAAATTCCCAACCAATTTTACAAAAAACCGCGCCGCTTATTCTGTTGATAGCGCGCCTGAAGCAAATCCTGCTGATCTGGCAGGCACCCCAGAATCAGAATC
>JBGCED010000013.1:0-8739 GCA_045106055.1 Alphaproteobacteria bacterium | reverse complement strand
AACCCCTTATGTTGGTGTTCAATTTGCTGCAATTCCTGAATTCCAAGCAATCGGCGTGGCAGTTGGCCAACAAATGAGTGCTTTGCTTGCAGGTTCAGTAACGGTTGAAGAAGCGCTTGAAGCATCACAGCGCGCAGCAGATCGTGAAATGCGTAAAGCTGGCTATTATTAAGTTTTATTGTTTTTAAAAAAGGGGGGCTTGTTGGTTTCAGCAAGTTCCCCTTTTATTTTACCCCTTTTATTTTAATTGTTGAACCATCGTTATTTTTTTTATAGTTTAAATCTTTAAGGTGATAATGTTTTCATCAATTATTGCTTTAATGAAATGATTAAGTTTAATTTTAAAAAAGTCTGGATTGATCACGATGCGCAAATCAAGCACGATTAAATTATTGCAAGTGCCAGGCATTACCGCCTTGCTTCTATGGATGCTTATTCCGCTTGGAATGACGCTTTATTTCTCCTTTCTTCGTTATAATCTGCTCTATCCAGAGCAAACGGGCTTTGTGGGTCTGTTAAATTATGAATTTTTCTTTACCGATGACGCTTTTTGGACCTCCATCATCAACAGCCTGTTATTGGTTGGCTCTATATTGTTAATCTCTGTGGTGCTCGGAATTGCGCTTGCTTTATTGATTAACCAGCCTTTTTTTGGGCGCGGCATTGTGCGCGTATTGCTAATTTCACCCTTTTTCATCATGCCAACCGTCAATGCGTTATTGTGGAAAAACATGTTTATGCACCCTGTTTATGGGTTCTTTTCCTATATTTTTCAAATTTTTGGGGCAGAGCCGATTGATTGGCTGTCGGAATATCCCTTATTATCAATTATCATTATGATCAGCTGGCAATGGACGCCTTTTGCGCTGCTTATCTTTATGACCAGTTTACAATCGCTTGATCGCGAGCAGCAAGAAGCTGCGGAAATTGATGGCGCAGGCCCAGTTTCTAAGTTTATTCATTTAACGCTGCCGCATTTGGCGCGTCCGATCGCGGTTGTGATTATGGTTCAAACCATTTTCCACCTGTCTATTTTTGCCGAGATTTTCATCACGACCAGCGGCGGTCCTGGCAATGATAGCACCAATTTGGCATTTTTGATTTTCAAACAAGCCTTATTTCAATTTGATGCAGGGGTTGCCTCTGCGGGCGGGGTGTTTGCGATTATTCTTGCAAATATTGTTGCCTTTTTCCTCATTCGGATCGTTGGTCGTAACTTGGTGGTGTCATGATGATGGGTATTAAAGCAAAAAAAAGAATGGTCAATATCAGTGTGTTGATCGGTGCGTGGCTTGCTGCGCTGGTGATCTTTTTTCCAATTTTTTGGATGATCCTGACCAGCTTCAAAACAGAACTGCAGGCAATTTCAATGCCGCCTCTATTCTTTTTTGACCTTAGCTTGGAAAGCTATATGACGGTGCAGGAACGATCAGATTATGTGCATTATGCGCTAAATTCGCTTTATACTTCCTTTGGCGGAACGCTGCTATCGATGGCGCTTGCAATTCCTTGTGCTTATTCCATGGCGTTTTTTCCAGGCAAATTCACCAAAGATATTTTATTATGGATGCTATCCACAAAGATGCTGCCAGCGGTTGGGGTGCTAATGCCCATCTATCTGATTTCCCAGCAATTTGGGTTGTTGGACACACGCACCGTTTTGATTGTTATTTTTGCGATGATGAATTTTCCTGTGATTGTGTGGATGCTGTTTAGCTATTTTAAAGAAATACCAGGCGAAATTTTGGAAGCTGCGCGGATGGATGGCGCATCGATTTGGGGTGAAATTTACCATGTGGTGATGCCTTTATCTTGGGGCGGAATTGCATCAACTGCGCTGCTCAGCATTATTCTTTGCTGGAATGAAGCTTTTTGGTCAATCAACCTAACTTCGGGTGATGCGGGGACATTGACGGCATTGGTCGCATCCTATTCATCGCCAGAAGGGCTTTTTTGGGCGAAATTATCGGCAATTTCTACGCTTGCCTGTGCGCCGATTATTCTGTTTGGCTGGTTTACACAAAAGCAGCTGGTTCAAGGCTTGACCTTTGGGGCAGTAAAGTGACGCAGCCTGCATTTGAAGCGGTTTCTAGCTTTGGTCTTGATGCAAAGAAACTGTTGATTACAGGTGCAGCGGGCGGGGTTGGGCTTGCGCTGGTGGCGGGGTTTCAAAAAGCAGGTGCATTTGTGCTTGCCAGTGATCGCAAGCTTAGTCCAGAGCTTGATAAGCTAAAAAACAGCGTGCAATCCGTTGAGTTTTTTGAATGTGACTTGACGCAGAGCGCAGCCTTAGAGCGGTTGATTGAACGGGCGGTCGCATTGAAAATTGATGTTTTAATCAATAATGCAGCGATTTTTGATATGGCGCCTTTATTGGAATCGGGATTGGATCAGTTTGATCGCATTTTTAACATTAATGTGCGCGCGCCCTTTCGGTTAATGCAAGCGATTGCTGGTGATTTAATTAAACGCGGTCAAAGGGGATCTATTCTTAATTTTTCAAGCCAAGCGGGCAGGCGCGGCGAAGCGTTGGTATCGCATTATTGCGCGTCTAAGGCAGCAATAATCAGCCATACGCAGTCTGCGGCGCTTGCTTTTGCAAAAAATAATATTCGGGTGAACGCGATTGCGCCAGGCGTGATTGATACGCCAATGTGGGATCAGGTTGATGCATTATTTGCCCGTTTTGAAGGGCTTGAAGCGGGGGAAAAGAAAAAACAGGTTGGCAAAGCCGTTCCCATGGGCCGAATGGGTGTTCCCAAGGATATTGTGGGCGCATGCTTGTTTCTTGCAAGCGATCATGCTGCTTATATTACGGGGCAAACATTGAATATTGACGGTGGCTCGGTCTTAAATTAGGAAAAGCGCGTTATGTCATTAATTTTGTCAGAACCTACTTTAGAAGTCGAACTGGTTGATCGTTCAGCAACCAGTGTGCGCTATCTTGAGCATGGCTGGCCGCATTCGCTTTGCCGCTGGCACGCCCATCAAGAATATGAGTTGCATTTAATCCTTGAAACAGAAGGCACCGCCTTTATCGGCGATTATGTTGGGCGTTTTATAGCAGGCGGGCTTTATTTAACGGGGCCATGGCTTGCCCATAATTGGATTACCGATAAGCCTGTAAAGGCAAAAACTGCTGTGCGTGATATGTTGATTCAATTTGACGATGAAAGCCTTAATCAGTTGGCGCGAATCTATCCAGAAAGCAATATCCTTACCCCGATGCTAGAGCGCGCAAGAAATGGCATTTTATATGCAGGTTTTCCAGTTGATGATGCAAAAGCATATTTATCGGACATTAAAAAGAAAACAGGGTTTGATCGGCTGCTAAGCTTTTTTAACCTGCTGCATCGCTTGAGCCAATGGCAAGATCAACGCATTTTATCGGTTGCTGCAAATAATCGCGCGCTTGGCTGGTCTAATCATGAGCGCATTAACCGCGTTGTAAAATATGTCATGGCAGAATTTCAATCATCGATTTCGCTTCACGCAGCATCCAAAATTGCAGGGATGAGTGAAAGTGCCTTTTCGCGTTATTTTCATAAAATAACAGGCAGCAATTTTGTTGAATTTGTTAATCGTGTCAGGATCGGTCATGCTTGTGCAATGCTGATTGAAACCAACGAGCGGATTTCCAGCATTTGTTATGGTGCAGGCTTTAGCAATATTGCGAACTTTAATCGTCAATTTATCCGATTAAAAGATTTAACCCCCAGCGCTTATCGCGCAAATATTCGCAATAAAATGTCACGCGAAATTGCGCGCGAAATAACAGGTGAAATAGCGGGCGAGCAGCAAGCGCCCCCTATATCACAAAATATGAATCATTAAGAAAGTGATCAAATGATGCAGGCACATCAATATGATGTTTTAAAGGGTTATGCGATTGAAACCCATGAAGTTGGGGTGGTTCATATCGGAGTCGGCGCATTTCACCGTGCGCATCAAGCCGTATATTTTGATGCCTTGCTGGCAAGCGGCGCGGATTCAAATTGGGCGATTGCTGGGGTGAATTTGCGGGCAAATGAAAGCGCTGTGATTGATCAGTTAAATGGGCAGCACGGACAATATTATTTAAAAACGATATCGGCTACGGGCGATGTTGATTGGCATTTGTTAAAACCGCATCGCTATTTTGTGGATTGGGTAAGCCAGCCAGATCGCGCAGAACAGCTGCTTGCCATGCCATCGGTTGAATTGGTCACGATGACGGTTACCGAAAGCGGCTATTTTACAGATGATCAAGGGGTGCTGGATGTTGGCTATCCGCTGATCGCCAATGAAATTAACCAAAAAGCCAATTTGGGCAGCATTTATGGCTATTTAAGAATGGGCTTAATGGCGCGCATGGCAGCGCTTGGCGATGCGCCGATTACTTTATTATGCTGCGATAATCTTCGCCATAATGGGCAGATGTTAAAATCCTGCTTGCTGCATTATCTAAACCAGATGGGCGATATGGCGCTGCTGGAATGGATTGATAAAAATGTTAGCTTTCCAAGCGCAATGGTTGACCGCATTACCCCGCGCGCGATCCCGCAGCTGGATGACGAGATGGCAGCTTATTGCAAAAAATTTGATGCATCGCCGCTTAATGCTGGCACCAGCATTGTGAGCGAGGATTTTATCCAATGGGTGATCGAGGATAATTTTATCGGACGCCGCCCTTTGCTTGAGAAAATAGGGGTTGAATTTACCGATGATATTACCCCTTATGAAGATATGAAAATCCGAATTTTAAATGGCGGACATACGGGGCTTGTTTATTTGGGCATGTTGAATCATTATGAATTTTTTGATCAAATTATGCGCGATTCTGATCTGGCAGCGTTTTTTGATGGGTTTGAACAAGCTGAGGTTGCGCCCGCCCTTGCTTATGATCTGGGGGATAATATGCCGATCTCTGCGATGAAATATATTGAAATTATCAAATCAAGATTTGGCAATCAGCATATTGCAGATCATTGTTTGCGCATTGCGATGGACGGCGCAAGCAAGATGGGGCTGTTTATCTTACCAACCGCGCGCGCGATGCTGTTAATGGGTAAAATGCCAATTCATTGTGCAACCATTATTGCCGCTTGGGCCGTGTTTTTGGATCGTTATTTGCAAAATAAATATGATTTTACCTATATTGACCCAAAATGGGATCAATTTAAACAAGAATTTATTGGAATTGATGGCGGGTTAAAACTGGATCAGCTGCTGCAATCTGCGGATATATTCCAAGAAATTCCAACCCTTCACCCTGAATTTATGGCGCAGGTGAAAATAAAATTTAACGCATTATCCCAGCAATCTTAAACTAACATTATATAGGAACGGTTTATCATGTCAGATGTCTTATTAGAATCAATTAAAAAATCTTATGGCGATGTTGATGTCATTCATGGCGTTGATTTGGCGATTGAAGCAGGCGAATTTGTTGTGTTCGTTGGGCCTTCAGGGTGCGGAAAATCAACGCTTTTGCGGATGATTGCGGGGCTTGAAGAAATTTCAGGCGGAACGCTTAGCATTGGCGGGCAAGAGGTAAATGATGTGCCGCCAGCAAAGCGCAATGTATCGATGGTGTTTCAATCCTATGCGCTTTATCCGCATATGAGTGTTTATAAAAACCTTGCTTTTGGGCTTAAAATGGCAAAAGTTCCCGAAGACGAGATTAAAAAACGGGTTAAAAAAGCATCGGAAATTTTGCAGCTTGAGCCTTATTTGGAAAGAACACCCAAGGCACTTTCTGGCGGGCAGCGTCAACGGGTTGCGATTGGGCGCGCGATTGTGCGTGATCCGCTTGTATTCTTATTTGATGAACCTTTATCAAATTTGGATGCCGCGCTTCGCAATCAAACAAGGGTTGAAATTGCAAAATTACATCAACGGCTTGGCACAACCATGATTTATGTGACCCATGATCAGGTGGAAGCCATGACGCTTGCTGATCGCATTGTTGTTTTGAATGGCGGGAATATTGAACAGGTCGGAAGCCCGATGGAATTATATCAAACCCCTGCCAATAAATTTGTGGCTGGCTTTATCGGCAGCCCGCAAATGAATTTTGTGTCTTGTGCTTCCCTGCCAGATGCTTTGAAAAAATCAGGCGCGATTGAAGCGGGCATTCGCCCCGAACATTTACGCCTTAGCGATGCGGCATCTGCGCCCATTCGCGGTGAATTGGAATTGATTGAACAATTAGGTGAATTTGCCCAGCTGCATGTTCGCATTGATCAAGATAATGTCATCATTGCAAAAGTCGTTGGCACGGATATGCCCAAAATTGGCGCAAAAATTGCCTTTGATTTTGATCAAACAGCGGTGATTTATTTTGATGCAGATGGCAAGGTGGTTGCCTAGCACTAGGCAGAAAGCATCATTGTGTTTCTAGGGATTGATTTAGGGACTTCAAGCCTAAAGCTGCTGCTGATTGATGAAAATCAGCAGCTTATTGCTTCAAAATCGGCGGTGATTCATGCGTCCGATGCCCCTGCTGGATGGTCAATGCAAGACCCAAAAAGCTGGATTGCCGCCTTGGAAAATGCAATGGGTTATTTGCGCGAAGATTATGCTGCGCAAATTGCCAAGATACAGGCGATTGGATTATCAGGGCAGATGCACGGCGCGTGCTTGCTGGATGCAGCTGATCAGCTGCTTTATCCCGCGATTTTATGGAATGATGGGCGCGCCGCATTACAGGCAAGCGCCCTTTCAAAAGATCAAGCCTTTCTGGATCAAACGGGGAATCTGGTCTTTGCAGGCTTTACCGCGCCAAAATTATTGTGGATGCAACAGAATCGTCCTGATATTTTTGATAAGGTTGCAAAAATATTATTGCCAAAGGATTATCTGCGCCATTATTTGACGGGCGAATATATTTCGGATATGTCGGACGCTTCAGGCACAAGCTGGCTTAATGTCGGCAGCAGGGATTGGTCGGATGAATTGCTTGATAAAACAGGATTAACCCGCAGCCAGATGCCCGCCTTGGTTGAAGGCAGCGATGAGGGGGGAAGGCTGCGCCCCAGCCTTGCCAGAAAATGGGGCATTGACGCTGCGCCGATGATTGCGGGCGGGGCAGGGGATAATGCTGCAAGCGCGGTTGGCATTGGCGTGATTAATGAAAATCAAGGCTTTATATCGCTTGGCACATCGGGGGTGGTATTTCGGGCAACCGCTGATTTTAAGCCCAATCCAGATCAAGCCGTTCATAGTTTTTGCCATGCTTTGCCTTTATTATGGCATCAGATGGGGGTGATGCTATCGGCGGGGCAATCGCTTGAATGGTTTGCAGCCCAGCATAATATACGCCCAGATCAACTGGTTGCAGAACTTAGCCCAGATCAGCTGCAAGCAGTGGGAGGGGAATATTTTCTGCCCTATTTATCAGGAGAGCGTACCCCGCATAATGATCCCCATCTTCGCGCGGGCTTTTACGGCATTTCCGCAACAACCACGCGCCGCGACCTAACCAAGGCGATATTGATGGGGGTTGGCTTTGGGCTTTATGATAATCTGCTTGCACTGTCGGCGGTGAATAAAACGCCGCTGGATCGCCTATTATTGGTGGGCGGCGGGGCAAGCGTTAAGGCGTGGGCGCAAATCATTGCCGATATTTTACAAATTGAGCTTGCGATCCCTGATGATTGCAGCCATGCAGCCAGCCTTGGCGCTGCCAGATTGGCAATGCTTGCCACCAAGAAATTTACCCAAGCTGATGTGCTAATCCCGCCCAGCGTTACAAACAGCATCCGCCCAAATAAAGCCCTTGCCCAACCCTACCGCGCAGCCCATCACAAACACACAAAGCTTTATAAAACCCTATCGGCTTTATACTGAACAAGTTGCACTGCTTTAGCAGTATTTTTTGTCTAATGGATTTCTGCATAAGATTAAATAACTTGACGACATTATATGTAGCTTGTACTACTATAAATATAAATAAATGTTTTTAAATTAATTGAAAGAGATTGCAAAAATACAATGTCATTTAATCCAAAGCCAGATTACAGAACATTTCCATCGGATATTCTAATCAAAGATTTCTTTGAGTATAAAGAAATGTATATCATTAGACCGCCCTACCAACGAAAAGCAGTATGGAATGCCGAGAAAAAGCAAGCTTTAATGGAGAGTTTATTTAGAGGGTATTATGTGCCTAAGCTTGTGGTGCGTGAAGTTCGCCTTTCTGAATCCCAAACAGTGAAAGAAATCATTGACGGTCAGCAGCGAATTAAAGCGGTTCAGGATTTTTTTGATAACAACTATAAACTGCCTAAAAGCCTTGATCAACTTGGTGGCGAGCAGCTAGGAGGCTGTTACTATAAAGATTTAAAAGCGGAAGTAAGGCAATTCGTTGATCGACATTTAAAGTATCAAGCAGACATTATTACGGCTATTGATGATCCACATAATGTAGATCATCAAAAAATAGCGACTGAAATATTTTGGAGGCTTCAACAAGGAGAGCCGCTTAATTATATGGAAGTTGCACACGCTCAACTATCAAGCGTCACGAGAAATTTTATAGTTAAATATTCAGATGATCAAACATTTAACTATGAAGATTATAAGCCTGTAGAGAATAATCCAGATAAATTACCCTTTTTCTCTTTGATGGATGTAGATAATAAGCGCATGAAGCACCTGCAATTAATGGCGCGATTTGTTATGATAGAGTTAAATGATGGTTACACAGACATAGGCGATAAGAAAATTGTAGGTTTTATAGATAGTTATAGAAAAGAT
>JBGCED010000012.1:0-10370 GCA_045106055.1 Alphaproteobacteria bacterium | reverse complement strand
CTTGAAGCGCAATGGATGCCGTTTACAGGCAATCGCGATTTTAAAGAAAATCCGCGCATGATCACCAAGGCGCAGGGGGCTTATGTTTGGAATCAAAAGGGTGATCGGTTAATTGATGCCTCATCAGGGCTGTTTAATGTGCCAGCGGGGCATAGCAGAAAAGAAATCGCAGATGCGGTATATGGGCAAATGCTGCAAAATTCTTATTCACTGCCCTTTCAAACAGGGCAGCCCGCCAGCTTTGCCTTGGCAGAAAAATTGGTGCGCTTGCTGCCTGATCCGCTTAATCATGTGTTTTTCACCAATTCAGGATCGGAATCGATTGATACTGCATTAAAGATCGCAATGGCATTTCACCGTGCGCGCGGTCAAGGGCATAGAACGCGCTTTGTATCGCGTGAGCGCGCCTATCACGGGGTGAATATTGGCGGCATATCCTTATCGGGCATGGTTAAAAACCGCGAGGCTTTTTCGGGCGTGATGCCCAATATTGTAATGATGCGCCATACATTTGACGGTGAAAATCTGTTTGAACGCGGGGAAGCTGCAAGCGGTGCAGCGCGCGCCGAAGATTTAACCCGCATCATTGAAACCTATGGCGGCAGCACGATTGCAGCTGTATTTGTTGAACCTGTTGCAGGATCAACGGGGGTGCTTGTGCCGCCAAAGGGCTATTTAAAGCGGTTACGGGAAATTTGTGATCAGCATGATATTTTACTGATTTTTGACGAGGTCATCACAGGCTTTGGCAGGCTTGGCACACCATTTGCCAGCGATTATTTTGGGGTTGTTCCAGACATGATCACCATGGCAAAAGCCATTACCAATGGCGCGATTCCAATGGGCGCGGTTGCGGTTAGCGATGATATTTATGAAACCATCACCAACGCAGCCCCTGAAAATGCAATTGAGTTATTTCATGGCTATACTTATTCTGGGCATCCTGCGGCGTGCGCTGCGGGGCTTGCCAGTTTAAAAATCTATGAGGATGAAGGGTTGTTTGAACAGGCTGCCGCGCTTTCAAATTATTTTCTGGATGCGGTTTGGTCGTTAAAAGACTTAGCGATCATCAAGGATTTGCGCGGCATTGGCTTGATGGCTGGGATAGAGCTTCATCCATCCAGCAAAGGGGCGGGAATGCTTGGCACAAGGCTGCAAAAGGAATTATTTTGGAATGGCTGCTGCGTAAAATGGACGGGGGATACCGCCATTCTTGCGCCGCCATTCATCGTAAATCATAAAGAAATTGATGAAATGATTGATCTTATCAGCAAAATCTTAAAACCGCTTTAAATCGCTTTAGCAGATTGCGTGAAATAATCATATAAATAAGGTGCCATTGACCATCTGACCATGGCGGTAAAATCATCCTGATCATTACGCATAAGCAAGATATTTGCCAAATGCCAATCCGTATAGCATGCCATGCCAATCGGAAATTCAGATTCATTCAAATTAAGCACAATGCCAGCTGCAAGCATGTTTAGGGTGTTTGCGCCTTTAAGGTTAATTTCAGTGTAATAATCCGACACATCCACCAGCGCATGATGAACAGATTGCAAGGCATCTTCAAGCGCTGCCATCAAGGGCAGAAGCTGATCCAGCGCACAAAAAATCATCCATTCATCAGGGGTTAATTTATAAAGGGATAATTGATCCTTATGATGGGATTCAAACTGTGCCAAGGGAAGGGCAAGCTTTGTTGTTTTCTTGATGGCTTTTTGAAATGCTGCATCCTGTTGATCCCCGCGCAGGGTAATCTTACCGCGCATCGGCACTTCAGCAATTGCGATTTTATCATCCGTTAGCGGCTTTTTATCAACAAGCGGCGATATGGTTTGAATTTGGGGGCTATCCATCATTGCGGGTGCCTTTCTCGTCAAAAAATATCGGTTTGGTAACGGTGGCATAAACGGGCTTGTTGGTGACCATATCAGGCAAGCATAATTTATCCCCGATGCGGTTTAAGCCGTCTTTTACCAGCGCAAGCGCGATTGATCGCCCAACATTCGGGCTGTAATAGCTGGAAGTGACATGACCCAGCGCATGCATTGGCGGTTTTTTAAGATGGGTTTCAACAATATGCGCCCCTTCTTTTAACACCATATTGGGATCATCCGTATATAGCCCAACAAGCTGCTTACGCCCTTGGCGGGCTGTATCGCTGCGATAATGCGATCTTGACCCCAAAAAGTCGGTTTTCTTTTTGGAAACAATCCAATTCATCCCTAAATCTTGGGGGGTGACGGTGCCATCTGTATCTTGACCGACAATGATAAAGCCTTTTTCAGCGCGCAGCACATGCAAGCTTTCTGTGCCGTAAATGCAAAGATCATAAGGCTTGCCTGCTTGTTTTAAGGCTTGCCATAAGGATAAGCCATAGCGTGCTGGCACATTGACTTCAAAGCCTAAATCGCCTGTAAAGCTGATTCTAAAGACACGCGCGGGAATCCCTGCAACGCGCCCCGTTCTTAGGCTCATAAAGGGAAAGCTTTCTTGATCAAGATCAATATCGGTTAAGGGTTGCAGCATGGCGCGCGCCATCGGTCCATTGATCGAGGCAACCGCCCATTGTTCAGTTACCGAAGTAAAATAAACTTGGCGGTCTGGCCATTCGGTTTGCTGCCATTCCTCCAGCCAATTCATCACCCGCGCAGCCCCGCCCGTGGTCGTGGTCATGTGAAAATGATTTTCCCCAATGCGGGTCGTGACCCCATCATCAAACACCATGCCATGCTCGTTACACATTAACCCATAGCGGGATTTGCCAATGGCTAGATTGTCCCATTTATTGGTATAGATCATGTTTAAAAACCAAGCAGCATCCCTTCCTTGAATGTCAATCTTGCCCAAGGTGGAAGCGTCAACCATGCCCACGGTTTTACGGGTTTGCAAACATTCACGGGCAACTGCCTTGTGCATATCTTCGCCTGATTGCGGGAAATAATGGGGGCGTTTCCAATCCCCCACATCTTCAAAGGGCGCGCCATCTTTTAAATGTTCTTGATGAAAGGGGGTGATCCGCGCAGGATGAAATAATTCGCGGCGATTTTGTCCTGTAATTGCCCCAAAGCTGATCGGGGAATAGGGCGGGCGAAAAGTGGTTGTGCCAACTTCAGGCACGCTAAGTCCGCGAATATCCGCCATGATCGCAAGCGCGTTAATGTTGCTGGTTTTCCCCTGATCAGTTGCCATGCCTGTTGTGGTATAGCGTTTTAAATGCTCAACCGACAAAAAGCCTTCACGGGCTGCAAGTGCAATGTCTGCGGTTGTGGAGTCATTTTGAAAATCATGGAATGCTTTTTTACCAAGCGCGTGGGGGACTTGCCATAGGGGGATTAAATTCAAGCGATCCCCGCCCGTTGCGGTTGGAGCATTTGGCAGTTTAGCGGCTTTTTTTGATGTGATGCCCGCAATGGATGCGATTTTTTGATGAATATGATCCAAAATCGCATGAAATTCAAAATGACCCGCAGCCGCGCCGACCACATGAACCCCCATCCCGCGCACATTCTCTATATGATTGCGGGGCATGAATAAAGCGCGGGATTGATCCCAATCCAATTTGCCTTTTGCTTGTGAATAAAGATGCACGATCGGGTTAAGCCCACCAGATGTGCCAAGGCAATCACAGCTGACCCAGCGCGCTTGGTCAAGGTGCAACTGACCCGCAATAAAGGGCGCAATTTGGATCATATTAATGCCAAGCCGCCCCTTGGTATTGCAAACGGCATGGGCAAGCTCTAGCGCGATATTCTTTGCCTTGGACTGCGCGATTAAATCGGAATCAATGCTTGCACGCGAATCAATAATGCGGATTTTTGCATCTGCATGATCCGCAGCAATAAAGGCGCTGCGATATGCGGAATCATTATTGGTGAAAATGGTGATGTCCTTGCCAGGAAGCACAGCATAACGGCTGATATAGCCAGAAATGGCATTGGATAGCATCACGCCAGGGCGATCATTATTGGCAAATAAAATCGGGCGGTCAAACGCACCTGCGGCAATGAAAATCTGTGTTGCGCGGATTTTCCATAAAATTTGGCGGGGCTTTGATTGGTCTTGGCGGGTGGGATGCAAATGATCTTGATGATGCTGAAGCCCAATCACATAATTATCATCATAAATCCCTGCAATGGTGGTATGGCTTAACAGGGTAACATTGGGCATTGCGCGCAGCGCATCAAGCCAAGCTTCCATTTTTTCAAGATAATTCACCCCATCAATTTCGCCAAGATTTGGATCATAAAGCCCATGCCCGCCCCATTCGCGATGTTCATTGGCAAGGGTGACTTTAAGCCCCAATTTTGCAGCCATTAACGCGCTGTAAATCCCAGCAAGCCCGCCCCCTGCAACCAATAAATCACAATGATGATAATGCTGGCGATAAGATGCAGGATCGGGCGCATCTGGCGCAATGCCCAGCCCTGCGGCGCGGCGAATGATTTTTTCATAAAACCCCGTCCATAGGCTTGCGGGCCACATAAAGGTTTTATAATAAAAGCCGGCGGGGAAAAAACGCCCAAGCAAGCTGTTAATCGCGCCCGTATCAACGCTAAGGCTGGGCCAGCGATTTTGGCTGCTTGCTTCCAGCCCATCATAAAGCGGGATCATGGTTGCGGGCAAATCAGGCTGGGTTTGTGCGCCCGTTTCAAGCTGAATAAGCGCATTTGGTTCTTCAACGCCGCACGCAATCACCCCGCGCGGGCGGTGATATTTAAAGCTGCGCCCCATCAACCGCACACCATTTGCAAGCAATGCTGATGCTAGGCTATCGCCATCATAGCCCGTATAGGGCTTGCCATCAAAGCGAAAAGAAAGGGGCTTATCCAGATCGATTTTTAGCGCGCGCTGCGAGGATGCGGAAATGCGGTTTGGTTGCATGTAATATTTCTCTGATGTAAAAATTAAGATCACATAAATAAACAGGATTAGCATTTAGTCATATAAAAAGCCGCATCAAATAAATTTCCAAATCGCGACTTAATTTAATCCAGCAGCGCAAGCCCTTTATAATCTTTCCAATTCATTCACAAAATCATCTAAAAAATCATCTAAAAAATCGCGGGCAAGCTTGCGGTTAAGCGGTTTTGCTTGTGCAAGCGCATAATGATCAAATTGTTCCACCAGAAGCAGCATGGATTCATAGCTGCGCTCTATGCGTTTGACAAAGAAATCAATCGTTGTTTGCGGCAGGCTAAGCTGGCGATCATGGAATAATTTAATCATAATATCGCCAATCAGCGCATCATCTGGCGTGTCAATCGCTTGGGTGGATGCCGCGCGCAGCCTGCTTGTAAGTTCTGGAATTAAATGCGGCCATTGCGCAAGCGGAAGCCGCGAGGTTAACAGAATCGCGCCCATTTGCTCTTGCACATCATTATAAAGCGCCATTAGGCTGCTAGGATCGGCATTATCGGCGTTCTCAACAATGATATAGGGATATTGTCTGAAATGTTTTTCAAGAAATTCTGCGTTGATGTTTGCGCCTTCTGCCCATAAGGGGGATAGATCATGGGGCAGTAATAATTCCTGCCAAATATGCGCAAGATGGGTTTTGCCGCTTGCACCATCGCCAATCAGCAGCGTTGCAGGGGAATGCCATTGCTGCCATGCCCCAAGATGGGTAAGGGCAAGCCGATTTGCGGGGGCTTCAACAAAGCTTGCCAAATCCAAACGATTTTTAACATTTGACATGAAAGGCAGGGGCGCGCCAGGGCTTAATTTATTCGGCATGGCTTTAAAAAATCCGTATGAAAATCTGCATGAAAATTATTGATCTGGATGGCTTAGGCGATAATGTTCTGGAATTTCAGGATCTGGCGCAAGCAAATATCCCAAGCTTTCCAGGGCGACCCGTAATTGACCAAAGCCGCCGCGCTGAAAAATATCAAACCAGACCTTGTCGGTTTTAAGCGCGCGCACCGCCATGCGATCAAGCCCCGCAACCTGTTCAAGGTCGCGTTTTAAGCGAAGCCATTGCTGAAAATCCGCCAAATCGGCATGAATTTTAATGGCTTCAAGGCTGCTATTGGGATCAACAAAGGTGCGGGTTTTCCAAATGCGGTTAATCTCTGTAATGCTTAGCTGGGCAATTCGATCAATAAAATCATTGCGTGGTTCAGATGGGGTTGCCGTGATTTTAAGCCTGACAGCGGCTTGCCGCCATGCGTTAGATAGCGGAATAATCAGCACATCGGCAATATCGGCAATGCCAAAACGCGATAATCTTACATTAATCACAATCGCACCATCGCTGTTATAAAGCAAATTTAGCCTTGAAAAAGCAGGGGGCAGCGATGGCAGTGTGCTGTTCATGGCATCGCGAATCCGTTCAATTAAATTGGGGGTCGCAATGATCTGCTCATGGTCGATTTGAATATTGGGGGGGATCAAATTCACCATGCCATTTTGATCCAGCGCCAATGCGCGGTCTATTGCCCGATTTAAGGGGTTATCATCTTGCCATATTAAGGTATTATTGCCAAGCTCAAGCAAGGGAATGACCAGTAAATCAGGACCTTTGGTTTCGCTAAAGGGAATGGCATTTCTTGAAAAATAAGCGCGCACAGGATCGGGGTTAAATCTTATGTTTAATTGTGCCTGATAAACGCCGCCGCCAAATTGTTCGGATAGAAATTCAATATCGCGAATCATGCCCTCAAGCTGATTGGGGTCAATTATTTGCTGATTTGGCGTTTGCTGGTTTGGCTTTGCTAGGCTTAAGCGCGCCAGCAATATTTTAAAAGCGCGCTGTTTTACCAAAGCAAGGGCTTGATTCTTTGCAATCACCGAATCATTGTTAAATTGCTCAATATAGATATTTTGAACGCGATAAAGATCATTCGCGCGCGCGGGATTTATCGTCAATAGCGATAGCATCAGCAGCCATGAAATAAGCATAAAGCAACGCAAAAGATAAAATCCTTTTAAAATCATTTGAAAAACATATTTTTATTTCGTTAAAATTGCGCTAATAAATCTAAGAAATATAGCCATAAATGAATATATATATAGATGATGAATAACCAAAAAACGAATCCTTCATTAAATAGCGCGATTGCGGATAAAAATAAAGCCCCAGATTCCAAAGGACAAGCAAATTTGGATTATAAATCTGCGGGGGTGGATATTGATGCAGGCAATTTGCTGGTGGAACAGATTAAGCCTTACAGCAAATCAACGCGCCAGCCTTGGGCAGCAGCGGGGCTTGGCGGCTTTGGCGGCGTGGTTGATTTAAAAGCGGTTAATATGCAAGACCCCTTATTATTGCTTGCAACCGATGGGGTTGGCACCAAATTAAAGCTGGCGATTGATTATAATCATCCGCAAGGGATCGGGATTGATCTGGTTGCGATGTGCGTGAATGATCTGGTGGTGCAAGGGGCAAAGCCGCTTGCCTTTTTGGATTATTATGCCTGCGGCAAGCTGGATGTGGTGCAAGCAGGCAAAATCATTCGTTCCATCGCCGAAGGGTGCGTGATGGCGGGTGCGTCCTTGGTTGGCGGCGAAACCGCAGAAATGCCAGGCATGTATCGTGATGGCGATTATGATCTTGCGGGCTTTGCGCTTGGCGCGGTTGAACGCGATCACATTATTAATGCGGATCAGGTTCAAGCGGGGGATGTGTTAATCGGGCTAGCATCTTCGGGGTTTCATTCCAATGGCTATTCGTTGGTGCGTAAGGTGCTTGACCGCGCAGGGGTTGATTTAACCGCCGCCCCGCCTTTTAAGGTCAATTACGATAAAACCGATCCCGATACGCCGCGTTTAATTGATGTGGTGATGGCACCAACTCGCATTTATGTAAAACCCATTCTTGCGCTGCTGGATCAAGCGCGCAGTGCGGTTCACGGCATTTGCCATATTACAGGGGGCGGTTTTTATGAAAATCTGCCGCGCATTTTAAATGATCAAGTGGCTGCCGTGATTAACAAACAGGATTGGCCGCATCAGCCCTTATATGATTGGCTTGCCGAAATGGGCAACATTACCCCGTTTGAACTTCATCGCAGCTTTAATTGCGGCATTGGGATGGTGCTGGTGGTGGCTGAAAGCGATCAAGATCGGGTAATGTCTTTGCTTCAAGCCCAAGGCGAATCGCCCTTATTAATCGGCGAAATCGTCCCGCGCATAGCAGATCACCCACAAATAACCATCCAAGGCATCAAAGAAAAATAATAAAGACACCTAATAAAGACACCGAAACGGAGCAGCCATGAATAAGCTTTTACCAAAATTAGAATTGCATAGCCATTTAGAGGGGGTTGCCCCGCCGATTTTGGTTAAAAAACTAGCAGAGCGCAACGGGATTGAGCTGCCAAATGATTTAATCGGCGCAGATGGGAAATTTGTTTGGTCAGATTTTCTTGAATTTCTTGGGGCTTATGATAAAGCCAGCAGCACGATTGCAACCCCGCAAGATTACCGCGATGTGACCTATGAATATTTAATGGAAATTGCGGGGCAGGGCGCAATTTATGCCGAAACTTTTTCATCCCCCGATCATGCCGCGCAAGCGGGCATGGATTATAATCAACATCTTGAGGGAATCGTTCAAGGGATTGAGGATGCGCAGCGCGATAGCGGCATCATTGGGCGTGTGATCATATCTTGTGTACGCCATTTGGGCGCGGATAATGCGGTTGCGGTTGCGCGCCAAATGGTTGAAAACCCCCATCCTTGCGTGGTTGGCTTTGGCATGGGCGGCGATGAAATGCGCTTTACCTTCAAAGATTTTGCACCTGCTTTTAAACTTGCGCGCGATCATGGCTATGCGGTAACTGCCCATGCGGGCGAAGTTGGCGGTGCAGAAAATGTAAAAGCCGCGATTGATCATCTGGGCGTTACCCGCATTGGGCATGGGGTGCGTGTGGTTGAAGATAAAATAATCATGCAGCAAGTGATTGATCAAAACATCATGCTGGAGGTTTGTCCTGGCAGCAATATTGCGCTTGGAATTTTTCCTGATTATGAATCTCATTCGCTGCCCGCCTTATTAAAAGCGGGGGTTAAAATAAGCCTAAGTTCGGATGATCCGCCTTATTTTGACAGCAGTGTTGGCGGTGAATATGCGCGCGCGCAAGATTTTTATGGCTTTGATCTAAAGACCATGCATAAAATCAACCGCGATACGCTGGATGCTGCCTTTTGCGATGCTGAAACCAAGGCGGCGCTTTCAAAAAAATTAGATCATGCTGAAAGTGTGCTTTAGGTTGTGTTTACAAATGAATTGCAAATTATCATGCCAGCAGCGGGAAAGGGCGCGCGGCTGGGCTTGCCATATTCCAAGCATCTTCATCGTTTGGAACCCGATTATTCGCTGATTGATTATTCCCTAGAAGAAGCATTGCGGATATTCCCCGCGATCACCACGCTTAATTTGGTGGTGACGATTGAAACCAATAGCGTATGGGAATATTTAACGCAGCGTTATGGCAACCGTTTGACTTTAAATAAAATCTTGGTGGATGATCATGGCGGCGAATATACGCTATCCATAAAATTAGGGATGCAGGATTTAAACTGTGATTATTTAATCTTGCTGCCTGATAGCCATTGGAAATGCAGCCTGCTGCCCAATGAAATTCATCAAATCATTCAAGATAATAGCGCAAATAATAAAATCAGCTTTTTTACAAAAACCGCAGATCAAGAAACATTAAAGCGCAGGGGTGCGTTTCAGCTTGATTCGGATGGGCGCGTTGCGGGTTATTTTGATAAGCCAAATCAAGAAAAAGTTCAATTATGCAGCAGCTATTGGGGCGCATTTTACTTGCCCAAAGGCAATTTAGGGCTTGATTATATGCATCAAAGCACCAACCAGCTTGAATTGGATCAAAGCTTGCTGCGCTATATTTTGGATGCAGCACCCATCCCGCTTGATCATTATTTCGACCTTGGCACTTGGGCAGAAATTAAATTATTTTGTGATGAAATCTTAAATCCATGATCTATAAATTATTTGTGCAGCAACAATGGCAATGGATTGCTAGCAGCCTTGAATCCTATTTGAATCACCATGATAAAATGGTTGAAATTATCTATTTAAGCCAGATTAAGGATGCTGCGGATTATCTATCCAGCCATCTTGATGAAAATGAACGGTGGATATTTGTTTCAAAACATGCTTACACATATTTCAAAGACGCATTAAATACACATAAACCGCAACTGGTTGATAAGCAAATCATGCTTTGGGATGTTGATCCTTTGCTGTTTACGCGCCGTAACTGGCCGATTTATGATGGGGTTCATATTATTCATTCGTCAAAATTTGATCTTGATATGCACCGTTTTTATTTGGATCAGGACACGAATGCCGATTATACGAATGGGTTAATTTGGCGTTTGGCTGTTGATGAAAA
>JBGCED010000011.1:0-6159 GCA_045106055.1 Alphaproteobacteria bacterium | reverse complement strand
GCATCAAAAACATTATAAAAATGCAACTAAGTTAGAAAATGAATAATCCAAGAATGGATTGAAACGGTTTGGAGTGGAAGAATGTCTGTCAATAAGCCTGCTGAATTGAAGGATTTTGAGCGCGGTGGCGCGATCAAATGCAATCTTGTCAAACGCGATCTTATCAAAATGGCGCGCCCTGATCATATGATGGCTGGTCATATGGTAAATGCCTTAACGAAATCTTACCGCTTTTTGGCGATGGGCATTGCTGCATTATGCGCATTTGGGGCTTATGATGGCGCTTATAATGGCGTTAGGGCTGATGAAATTCAAAAAACAGGCAGCCTTTCAAGTGAAATTTCCCATATGCTGCAAAGCTTGCCCGCAATTAATGCTGAAGCAAGCAAGGTGCGCGCAGCAGGGGAAGCCATTAAGGAAACCCGTTCTGGTTATTACCCAACCCTTAGCGTTACGGGGGAAGCGGGCTTTACCGAAGTATCAAATCCAACCACCCGTGCGCAAGAAACCAATGAAGAGCTTGATTACAAAACCACGACGGTTACCCTTCGTCAGAATATTTTTAACGGCTTAGGGACGAGGAATCAAAGCAAAGCCGATCATTTCGCGCTGCAAGCGGCACAATATAATTATGCAAATGTTGTTCAATCATCTGTTTCAGCAGCGGCAAAGGCCTATATTGAAATTATGCGCGCTCAAGCCTTGCTTGATATTTCATCGCGCAAGCAAGAAACCATTCGCTCGCAAATGGAACTTGAAGATGAACGCGTTAGAAGCGGTGCGGGCGTGTCGGTTGATGTTTTACAAGCAAAATCAAGATTGCAGCGCGCACTTGATGAAGCACTTGGTTTTGACCGCCAGCTAAGCCGTGCTGTTGCTGCTTATGAAAAAAGCTTTGGCAGCGCGCCGAATTTAAACATGATGCGCGATGATTTATCGGAACTGATTTTGGTGCCTGCAACGCTTCAGCAAGCGATTGATGTTGCGATTGCCAATAATCCTGCTTTATTTAAGTCAAAGCTTGATGCGGATGCAATGGCAGCGCGAAAAAATGCAGCATGGAGCGGATATGCGCCAAGCCTTGATCTGGTTGGTTCGAATGAATGGTCTTATGATGCAGATGGGATTGAGGATCAGCGATCAACCACCGCCAAAGCCTATCTTGAGCTAAGCTGGGATTTATTTTCAGGCTTTGCAACAAAAGCAGCCGTTGCCAAATTATCCGAAAATTGGGAAGAAATGTTAAGCAATGCTGATACGACCCGCTTGCGCATTTTGGAATCTGTGGCGGTCGCATGGGGCAGGTTAGAACATGCCAATAAGCGCCGCAGCCTCTATGAAAATGGCATTATTCTATCACAAGAATTATTGACCTCTCGTCAGAAATTACGCGAATCTGGAAAAGAAACCGCCTTGGGTGTGCTGGACGCCCAAAATGAGCTATTTCAAGCAGAGATTAGCTTGATCGGCGCAGAATTTGATTCTTTAAGCAGTGCTTATGATTTGGCAAATGCGATTGGCATTTTAACGCCCGAAAATATTGGGCTTGTGACACCTGATCCCATGAATGAAATGGTGATGGGCGCGCATGATAAAGATGGCGATCAAGCCTATATGCCGCAATCGATTATTGCGCCTGAAAATGATGCGGGTTCAGCGGATGAAACAGAAGCAAGCCTGCCGCCGCAAGCAAATGGCGGTATGGTGGATGCTGTGGATGTTCAAGCGGATTTCAAACCTGCTGTCCAGCCAACAACCCAGCCCACCACCAGCCTTGATTACAATAACACACCAAGCGGGAGTGATTCATTTGATGAAAGATCACTGCCAGTTCAGCCTATCCAGTTGATGAAGCTTGATCGCGGCGATAGGCAACCCATAATAGGGTAATCATCTATCCTTACGGGATGCCCCACCTCTTTATCTTTAATGCTGGTTAGGGCTTAGGGCATTCTGCTTAAGCGGGGATATCCATTTTAGTTTTTCAGACTTGCTGTTAAAGCCATAAAGATACGCTTGGAATCAGTTTTAAATTCATTAAGACTGGCGATTAAGCTAATGAAGGCAAAAGTGCCACAGCTAGATAATATAAAGCCTTGATCCTGCTCAAAAACAGAGGGCAATAAGAAAGATGGCTGGGGTGGGAGGATTCGAACCTCCGCATGGCGATACCAAAAACCGCTGCCTTACCGCTTGGCTACACCCCAAAAAGCAATCATTGATGATGTTTGAACACCATAATGATGCTTAAAAAATATGTGTAATCGCTCTATAGCCAAAAAATCCCCAAGATAAAACCAAAAAATCACCATAATCGCAAAGTTTTTTGCAAAAAGCAGTTTTGCTTTTTGATTAGAACCAGTATAAAGCCCTTACCATGAATAATATTGACCATCACCATCAGCTTTCAAAAATACGCTATCATTGTTGGCGGCGCGGCATGAAGGAAATGGATTTAATCCTTGGGCGGTTTGCCGATCGCTATCTTGAAGCCATGGATCAATCCGCGCTTCGTATTTTTAAAAGCCTGCTGCTGCGCAATGATCAAGAATTGCTTGCGCTGCTAACCACCGATGCCCCGCCACCAGAAAATGACTCCCACCATGAGCTTTTACTTGAAATCCGCGCCTTTATTAAGGCAGGCGGCGCTGTAATCTAGCCCATGCAGCATTGGCAAAATACACCGCTTGGGTTGGATTTATATCAGCTTGGCATGAAGCTAAATAAAGGCAATATCGCGTCTTCGGTGATTTATATTGCCCGCGATGATGTGCGCGCCAAAATCGCCTGTGATCTGTTTCGGTTTTTTCACCCTGCGATTGATGCGTTTATGCTGCCCGCATGGGATTGTGTGCCTTATGATCGGGTATCCCCCAACCCTGCCTTAACAGCGGCGCGTTTAACCGCGCTTTCAAAGCTTTATGAACATCAAAGCACAGAAAACACATCATCCCCTGCCATCATCTTCACCACGGTAAATGGCTATAGCCAGAAATTGCCGCCATTGGATTATTGGCGCGATAATTTTTTGGAATTGCATCAAGGAAAACCGTTTGATCTTGATCATTTAAAGCGGTTCTTGATCAAGCAAGGCTATCACCGCACCACCACCGTGCGCGAAGCGGGGGAATATGCGATTCGCGGCAGCATCATTGATTTATACCCAACAGGATCAGATCACCCATTAAGGCTTGATCTGTTTGGCGATGAAATTGACACGATCCAGCCCTTTGACCCGATCACTCAAAGAACACTGAATCAAAAGGATAAATCTGCGGTCACCACAATTACTTTAATGCCGATCATGGAATTTATCCTAGATGCACCAGAGATTGAGCGATTCCGCCAGGCTTACCGACAATTATTTGGCGGCAATAATGACACAGACCCCGTCTTTACTGCGGTTAGCGATGGGCGGCGCATTCAAGGCTTGGAACATTGGCTTCCCCTTTTTTATGATGAGATGATCTGGCTGGATGATTATTTTAACGCCCCGCCTTTATTAATGCTGGACCATGATTGCCCCCCCGCCATGCAAGACCGCATCGCCATGGTTGACGATCATTATCAGGCGCGCCTAGCAGTGATGGACGCGCAAAAACCGCATAATCCTCATTCGAGCAATGCGCAAAAACATCAAGAATCCAGCCATCAGCTGGTGCTTGCAGGCAGCGAAACCGAATTGCCTTATAAGCCGATTCCGCCGCAAAGCTTCTTTTTACAAGAAAGCGCATGGGAACAGCGTTTGAAGACCCAGCACGCGATCTTGGTTCACCCCCATCATTTACCGCCAGCTGGGGCAGAAATTCAAACCCAAGACTGGCAGGGCAAGCTGGTTCAAGATGATTTTTTCAAACGCCTATTGCCTGAAAATAGAGCGCCCAAACTTGCCTTATCACGGTTGGAGCGGCTGCAAGCCTTAAAAACGCTTCAAAAAAATGCATCCTGCCCGATCATCATTGCCGCCCATAGTTTTGGCGCGCGTGAGCGGTTAAAAATTTTACTTGAAGAGCATGATATTACCGCGCTGATGATGATCAAGGATGCAAGCCAGATCACCTTTACCCCACATCAAATCCAGCCCATCCACCTTGTGGTGATCGAGCTGGAACATGGCGTGATCGCCCCTGATTTAATCCTGTTTGGTGAGGCGGATATATTGGGCGAACGGCTTGCAAGACCCACGCGCAATCGCAAACGCGGCGCAGAATTTCTAACGGAAATGACCGCGTTAAATCTGGGCGATTTGGTCGTGCATATTGATCATGGCATTGGCAAATTTGACGGGCTGGAACGGATTGAGGTTGGAGGCGCGCCCCATGATTGCCTAAGATTATTATATCATGGCGGGGATCGCTTATTTCTGCCCGTTGAGAATTTGGAATTATTATCGCGCTATGGATCAGAAGAAGCAGAGGCGCAGCTGGATCGCCTTGGCAGCGCAAATTGGCAAGCCCGCAAAGCAAAAAGCAAAAAGCGTATTTTGGATATTGCTGATAAATTATTGGCAATGGCAGCGGAGCGCGCGCTAAAGCCTGGTGAAATTGTTGCGCCGCCCGCTGGCTTATGGGATAATTTTTGCGCGGGCTTTGGCTTTATTGAAACCGATGATCAATTAAATGCGATTGATGATGTGGTGAATGATCTTGCCAGCGGCAAGCCAATGGATCGCTTAATTTGCGGCGATGTTGGCTTTGGCAAAACCGAAATTGCCATCAGGGCTGCCTTTTTGGTCGCGATGAGCGGGCTGCAAGTTGCAATCCTTGCCCCCACAACTTTGCTTGCCCGCCAGCATTTCAAGCTTTTTGCAAAACGGTTTCAAGAAACAGGACTTAATATTGGTCAATTATCACGGCTTGTGCCAGCTGCTGAACAGCGCAAAACCCGCGCCTTAATTGCAGAAGGCAAGCTGGATATTTTAATTGGCACCCATGCATTGCTTGCAAAATCACTGGATTTTGATCGGTTGGGGCTGGTGATTATTGATGAAGAACAGCATTTTGGCGTGCGTCAAAAGGAACGGTTAAAAGAACTAAAAGCCAATATTCATTTTCTGGCAATGACCGCAACCCCCATTCCGCGCACTTTGCAAATGGCATTATCGGGGGCGCGCGATTTAAGCATCATCGCAACCCCGCCTGTGGATCGCTTGGCGGTTCGAAGCTTTGTCACCCCATTTGATCGCTTGGTATTATCCGAAGCCATCAGGCGCGAAATTGCACGCGGCGGGCAAATATTCTATGTCTGTCCGCGCATTGCGGATCTTGAGCGGCTTTATGAAAGAATCAAAGACACCCTAGCCCCCGAAGCGCGCCTTGCCATGGCGCATGGGCAGATGCCCCCTGACGAGCTTGAATCAATCATGGCGGGCTTTATTGATGGGAAATTCGATATTTTGCTGTCCACCAATATTGTGGAAAGCGGGCTTGATATTCCAACCGCTAATACGATCATCATTCATCATGCGGATCGCTTTGGGCTATCGCAGCTTTATCAATTAAGGGGGCGGGTCGGGCGATCAAAAATTCGCGCTTATTGCTATTTAACGATTGAACCCAGAAAGATCATCAGCACGAGCGCGCAAAAACGCTTGGAAGTGATGGCAAGCCTTGATGGGCTGGGGGCAGGCTTCACCCTTGCCAGCCATGATTTGGATATTCGCGGGGCGGGAAATTTGCTGGGCGAGGCGCAATCAGGGCATATCAAAGAAATTGGAGTTGAATTATACCAGCAATTGCTGGAACAAGCGGTGGAGGATGCGCGCTTAAAAGCAACCAATCAGCCATTAAGCGATAATCCGCATGATTTAAACTGGTCGCCGATCATTTCGCTGGGGGTTGCCGTCATGCTGCCTGAAACCTATGTTGAGGAATTATCGCTGCGCATGGCGCTATATCGGCGACTATCTGCCTTAACCACCCATGACGAGATTGAAGCCTTTGCGGTGGAGCTTGGTGATCGTTTTGGATCGCTGCCGCAAATGGTCAAAGCCTTATTGCAGGTCATGCACATTAAAATTGATTGTAAAATTGCGGGGATTGCAAGGCTGGATGCTGGGGTAAAAGGGCTGGTCATTGGCTTTCGGAATGAACGCTTCAGCCGCCCTGATTTGCTGGTGAAATATATTGATAAGCTTGCGCCCCACGCCAAATTGCGCCC
>JBGCED010000010.1:0-14818 GCA_045106055.1 Alphaproteobacteria bacterium | reverse complement strand
TGAAGATGTAAAATATTATATGTCTTCTGCAGGTTCTAATCAAGAAAAAATAGATAGCGCGGAATGCGTTTCTTACGCTTTAGGGCTAATGCTTCCAGAAGCTGAATTTAAAAAAAGCATTGAAGAATTAGCAGCAGGGCTCTGTGTAGCAGCGGATGCAGACTCGGAATATAAAGAACATGCCAAAGCACATGTATATCGGGAAGTTGCTGAGCGTTTTGGTGTTTGGGATTCTATAGTTAGAGATAGAATGCAGGGTTTAAGCATAATGCTTTTCGCAGAATCATAAAAAAAACATAGCGCTAAGTTTCCTCTGGTTTTTTATATAATATTATGGATTTTGATGACTTAATAGCAAAAGCACAAGATTGCGGGCTACTTGAAAGCTTTCCTGATTCAAGATTGCGTATATTCCTTAGTCTGGATTTTTCGGGTTCAACCGATTTCAAGCAAGGGTTGGACCATGGAATATCTAGTCACGATGATAGGTATGGTGAAATTCATACCGCACGATGGGTACCCCCATTTTCTTTTTTTCACACACAAATTGATCGTTTGGTGAATGACGCATGGAACGCCGTTGCGCGAGAAGTTGGGCTGGATGTGATTTCCAATCATTTTCTGCGCCCAAAATACTGGAAACCAATCGGCGATGAAGTTGTGTATCAGACAAAGTTACTTAGTCCAATACATGTAATATTATGCGTGAAAGCGTGGAAAATTGTTACTGAGAGAATGCGTGGGAATATATTATACGCAAAGCCCCTAAATGTTAAAGGGGCGGCTTGGCTTGCGGGTTTTCCAGTTAATAATTCAGAATTCATTACAGGCATTTCCAGTGATGGCTGGGTTAAATTACCAGAAGGTCATAAAGACACAAGCATAGCAAGACATCATTTGCTGCCGCTTTTTTACCGAACAACCAATCAATATATTGATGAGTTAAACCGCAAAGTGCAGAAATTAGAATTAGCTGAACAAAGTGATTGTTTGAAAAGTGATTGTTTGAAAAAAATACAAGACTTGCAAAACTCTATAAAAAATCTAAAAATTGATTATATGGGTCCTCAAATGGATTTAGGGTTTAGGGTTGCTGGAGAATCAACGCCTCGAAAAATGATGTTATCACTGGATATTCTTTACTTCATACTTGCATGTTACAAGCAATATGACATTACGCAAGACAAAAAACCTTTACCATCAATTAAAAGAGATAAACTGTTTGAGGGGATTAAAATTGGCTATGAAGGAAGAAAACCTCTAAAGGGGGTTAGGTCAAGAACGCCTTATCCGCTTTTTTGGATGGAAATAGATGATAATTTGATTGATAAAGCAGAAGAAAAATTTTCTTCTCAAATATTGCTTGATCTTGGGCATCGTAAACCGCCTTCTAAACTTGATTATGTTTTAGAATTCACACTTCGTTATTTGGTTCAAAATCATATTTCCAATCTTAATGAAACCAATGAAGTTCCTTCACAACGCTCCTTACAGTCTCAATTTTTAAGCGATAGATGGTTGATGATCCCATTCATCAGCGGATACGAGCACATTCACGAAACATTAATCAAGAAGTTCTTGAGCGACGATAAGCTGGGCGACATGCATAAGTGGCATAAAGATACGCAAAAAACAAATCACGAGACCCTTAAAAAATATTGCCTGACGGTAAACAGCTTGTCTAAGGAAGCAATGAATAATGATGGCCGCAAGAATAATCCTGTGACCATTGACGGCGGCAAAAATAGGATAGTTGGTTTGCCAGAACCAGAACCAAATGATAGATAATTGCAATTTTTGTAACTGCCATGAATTGATTGTACTAAAATCTTACTATTAAAAACTCAGATGAACCCCTTATGACTGCGCAAGCCCCCCCGCTTTATTTAATCTTATCAAGTGGGATGAACGCGCATAATCCGCTGGAATTTGCGCTTACCGCAGCGGCAACGGGGCTAATTGGTCATATTCAAATCCGCGATAAAGACATTGCGGATGATCAAACATTAGCATTTGCACGCGCCTTGCGCGATGGGCTTAATGCGCTTGATGCCGCCAATCATTTAAAATTATTATTAAATGATCGCGTGGATTTGGCGGTTAAGCTGGGGGCAAGCATCATTGATGGGGTGCATTTGGGGCAGGGTGATGGCAGCCCAGCAGATGCACGCGCGCAGCTTGGAAAAGATGCGGTGATTGGGCTTACCATTAAAACCCCCGCCCATATTGACGCTGCTGATTTTCCGAATTTGGATTATATTTGCATTGGCGGCATATTTGATACCAGCAGCAAAATTAATCCTGATCCGCCCGTGGGGCTTGATGGCTTAACCGCCATGGTCAAGCAAGCAAAAGCGCGCTGCCCTGAAATGCCCATTGGCGCAATCGCAGGGATTAATCAATCCAATATCGGGCAAATTGCGGGGTGCGCGGTTGATTTTGCGGCGATCATCAGCGCGCTTAGCGGGGCATCATCGCTTGATCAAGTTCCAAGCGCAGCCCAAGCCCTATATCGTGAATTTATGGCGGGGCAATCAAAGGAATAGACATGAAAATCACAAAAATCCTAAGCATTGCAGGATCAGATAGCGGCGGCGGCGCGGGCATTCAAGCCGACATCAAGGCAATCAGCGCAAATCGCGCTTATGCTGCCAGCGTCATCACCGCGCTTACCGCCCAAAATACGCAAGGGGTGCAAGGCGTGTTATCGGTTGAACCCGATTTTATCGCCGCCCAGCTTGATTCTGTGCTAAGCGATATTGAATTTGATGCGATCAAAATCGGGATGTTGGGGGTGGAAGCAACCATTAAGCAAGTCGCAACCAGCCTGCACCAGCATGTTAAGGCTCACGCCCCGATTCCGATCATTCTTGACCCTGTGATGGTTGCAAAGTCAGGCGATTCTCTGCTGCAAGATCAGGCGATTAACAGCCTGATTCGCGATCTTATACCCATGGCAAGCATCATCACCCCCAATTTGCCAGAAGCTGCAATCTTGACGGGTCAGCCATGCCCGCGCACTGTAAATGAAATGGAATCGCTTATTCCAAGCCTATTGGCGCTGGGCTGCCCCAATATATTATTAAAAGGCGGGCATTTGGACGGGGATCAAGCTGATGATTTATGGATCACAAGCACGGGTAATCACTGGCTGCACCAGCCCAGAATTACGGTAAAGCACAGCCATGGCACGGGCTGCACCCTATCTGCGGCACTTGCGACCTTTATCGGACATGGGCATTCCCCATTTGAAGCCGCAAGCTTGGCAAAACATTATTTAACCAAGGCGCTTCAAACCGCTGATCGGCTGGAAATTGGCAAGGGCATCGGTCCTGTTGATCATTTTGGATTGGGGGCGCTTTAAAAGCAAAATGCTCTAATAAGCAAAAAGCAGCTGGGCATTGGTTTTAAGCCAGCGTTCTGCCTTGCCATATTCAGGGTCAAGCTTTGCAACGACTTTCCAAAAAGCGGGCGTGTGATTCATCTGTTCCAGATGGGCAACTTCGTGCGCGACCACATAATCTTGAACAAATTCAGGGCAGAGAATTAACCGCCAATTTAAATTGATATTCAGCTTGCTGGAACAGCTGCCAAAGCGGGTGGATTGATCCTTGATGACAATGCGATTGGGGGTTTTGTTAAGCTTTGCCGCAACCTGTTTTGTTTTTGAAACCAGCACGCGCGCCGCTTCTTTTTTCAAAAATCGTTTAATCCGCGCTTCCAAATAAGCTGCATCACCAGACACGATCAAGCATTTTTGATCCTGATCCAGCACCACCCCGCTTCTTGCGGTTGGGCTGTGCGCAATCCTGTAAGCTTCACCATAAATTTGAATAAAATTGCCTGCTTCCAGCTTGGCTTGATCGGCTATTTTCTGTTGATCCGCAATCACTTCTTGCAGCCATGCGCTGGATTGGGTTAGAAATTGATGGATCGCGTGCTGGCTGGGCATGCGCTTTGGCAGCGTCAGGCTGGGCGCGCCTGTTTTGCGATCAAGCCTTAGAATCATGCGTTTTGCACGATGATTTTGCTTTAAATAGATTTTGATTTTTTCGCCAGCTTCAAGCGGATAAAGAATGTGATCCGATGCAAGCAAAGATCAAATTATGCAGCATAAGCAGGGTGGGTTGCCGCATGCAGGCAAGCAATCGCGGCATCATGGGCTGCCATTGCCTTATTGCGCGCAACATCGTCGCTGCCTGCCATATCAAGATCATCTTTTCGATTCTTTACCACCTGTTCAAGCGCAGCCAGATCGGCATCATCAAGATTAACTGTTGATTCGGCTAGGATGGTGCAGCCATGTTGATTAATTTCCAGAAAACCATCAGCAATAAACAGGCGAGATGATACTTTTCCAGCTTCAAAAATAGCAATGGTACCCGCACGCAATGCAGATAATAAGGGGGCATGATTGGGCAATACGCCAATATCGCCATCAAGCCCAGGCACGACCACCATATCAACCTGTTGTTCGCGCTCTAACTTTTCAGGAGAGACAAGAACCAAATTCACCTTATCGCCTGCCATGATTTTTAACCCTTATTTATATTTATCTTTGCTGCCACATTAAAAGCGCTAGATTAAGCGGCTTTTGCCATGGCTTTTGCTTTTTCAATGGCTTCTTCAATCGTGCCAACCATATAAAAGGCTGATTCTGGAAGATCATCATAATCACCCGCACAAATGCCTGTAAAGCCTTTGATTGTGTCTTCTAAGGAAACGAATTTCCCTGGGCTGCCTGTAAAGACTTCCGCAACATGGAAGGGCTGCGATAAGAAGCGTTGAATTTTACGCGCACGCGCCACAGTTAATTTATCTTCTTCGGATAATTCATCCATTCCCAAAATTGCAATGATTTCTTGCAAGCCTTTATATTGCTGCAAAATTTCCTGCACTTGGCGTGCTGTCTTATAATGATGTTCGCCAACCGTTCCAGGCTCAAGAATGCGCGAGGTTGAATCCAAAGGATCCACCGCAGGATAAATCCCAAGTTCTGCAATTTGGCGGGAAAGCACAGTGGTTGCATCCAAATGCGAAAAGGTTGTTGCTGGCGCAGGATCGGTTAAATCATCCGCCGGTACATAAACCGCTTGCACCGATGTAATTGACCCTTTTTTGGTGGAGGTAATGCGCTCTTGCATCTGTCCCATATCGGTAGAAAGCGTTGGCTGATACCCCACCGCTGATGGAATACGCCCAAGCAACGCCGAAACTTCCGAACCTGCTTGGGTAAAGCGGAAAATATTATCCACAAAGAACAGCACATCTTGCCCTTCTTCATCGCGGAAATATTCAGCTTGGGTAAGCCCTGTTAGCGCAACCCGCGCACGCGCGCCTGGTGGTTCATTCATCTGCCCATAAACCAGCGCAACCTTTGAATCGCCTTCAAGATCAATAACGCCTGATTCAATCATTTCATGGTAAAGATCATTCCCCTCGCGGGTGCGCTCACCAACCCCTGCAAACACAGAATAACCGCCATGACCTTTTGCAATATTATTAATCAATTCCATAATCAGCACGGTTTTACCAACACCCGCACCGCCAAACAAACCAATTTTACCGCCTTTAGGATAGGGGGTAAGCAGATCAACCACTTTAATCCCTGTAATCAGCTGTTCTGTTTCGGTGGCTTGATCAACATAATCAGGCGCAGCGCGGTGAATGGGGAATTTTTGGGCGGTTTTAACTTCGCCGCGTTCATCAACGGGTTCGCCGATTACATTCATAATGCGCCCAAGCGTTTCTGGACCAACAGGAACTTGAATGGGAAGCCCTGTATCGGTGACAGTTTGCCCGCGCACAAGCCCTTCTGTTGTATCCATAGCAATGGTACGAACTGATTTTTGACCCAAATGCTGCGCAACTTCCAGCACCAATTCACGATCGCCGTTCATGGTGGTAAGCGCGTTTAAAATCTTGGGTAGTTCGCCTTCAAAAATAACATCAACAACGGCGCCAAGCACCTGTGTGATTTTACCCCCTGCTGAGGTTGCTGTTTTTGCTTTAGCCATGATATCTAACTCCTATATCAATCCAGTAAATGCCTGTGAGTGGTTTTCCTGCGAGTGGGTTTAAAGTGCCTCTGCACCCGAAATAATTTCAATTAATTCTTTGGTAATTTGCGCTTGCCGTGTGCGGTTATAGCGAATGGATAGGCGGTTAATCATATCGCCCGCATTTCTGGTTGCATTATCCATCGCGGTCATCCGCGCGCCTTGTTCCGATGCGAATCCTTCCAGCATTGCCCTGAAAATTTGAACTGCTAGATTTTTTGGCAATAGATGGTTTAAAATGGTTTCTTCATCGGGTTCAAATTCATAAACCGCTTGGCTGCCTGTATGCTTTGCATCATCCGCTTTTTCTTCAAGCTTAAAGGGGATAAGCTGCAAAGGGGTAACTTCTTGGGTTAGCGCCGATATAAATTTATTATAATAAAGCGTGCAAACATCAAATTCACCCGCTTCAAACATGGCAAGAATCGTCTCGCGCACCAAATCAGCATGGGCAAAAGCGGGCGCGGGCTTTAATAAATCTTCGTGGGTTTTTACAATATCGCTAGCGTAAAGCCGCTTTAACAGCCCCACCCCTTTTCGCCCAACAATCATCAATTTGACGGTTTTACCATCGGCTTTTAAATGTTGAATTTGTTTGCGAACACCGCGCACCAATGCACCATTTAAGCCGCCACAAAGCCCGCGATCCGAACTGATCACCACCAGCAAATGGGTTTGATCTTTGCCCGTTCCAATCAATAATTCAGGGCCATTTCCCGCAACAACGCCATTTGCGACCGCGCTTAGCATGGAATTCATATGGCTTGCATAAGGGCGCGCCTGATCCGCTGCCTCTTGCGCTTTTTTAAGCTTGGCAGCCGCCACCATCTTCATCGCAGAAGTGATGCGCTTCGTCGATTGGACGCTGGTAATACGATTTTTAAGGTCTTTAAGGCTTGGCATTTTGGTTAAACTTCCATCCGCTTATAAAGAATCAGAATTTGCATGATTTATGCTTATGCAAAACTGCTTGTAAACGCCTCCAACGCGGCTTTAAGCTCTGCTTCACCCGCATCATCTAATAATCCAGTTGAATTGATTGAATCCATCAATTTCGAATGATCATTGCCAAGCTTGCTTAGCATTTGGCTTTCATAACGACCCACTTCTTTCACATTGACTTTATCAAGATAGCCCTTTGTCCCAGCATAGATCACCGCGACTTGCTGCGCCACCGTCAGGGGCTGATATTGGGGCTGCTTCAACAATTCGGTCAAGCGCGCACCGCGTGCCAATAGCTGCTGGGTTGCGGCATCTAGATCGGATGCAAATTGTGCAAAAGCTTCCATTTCACGGAATTGCGCCAATTCCAACTTGATCGAGCCTGAAACTTTTTTCATCGCCTTCGTTTGCGCAGCCGAACCCACCCGTGACACGGAAAGTCCAACATTAATCGCAGGGCGAATCCCTTTATAGAACAGGTTGGTTTCAAGGAAAATCTGCCCATCTGTAATTGAAATAACATTGGTTGGAATATAGGCTGAAACATCATTCGCCTGTGTTTCAATTACAGGCAGCGCGGTTAACGAACCGGAACCATTATCTTCATTTAATTTTGCAGCGCGTTCCAGTAAGCGCGAGTGAATGTAAAACACATCCCCAGGATAGGCTTCACGGCCAGGCGGACGGCGCAGCAATAAGGACATTTGGCGATAGGCAACCGCTTGCTTTGATAAATCATCATAAATGATCAATGCATGCATGCCATTATCGCGGAAATATTCGCCAATGGCGCAGCCTGTATAGGGCGCAAGAAACTGCATTGGTGCAGGATCAGAAGCCGTTGCAGCGACCACCACGGTATAATCCATTGCGCCTTGATCGGTTAAGGTTTTAACCACTTGGGCAACGGTTGATCTTTTTTGACCAATCGCGACATAGATGCAATAAAGTTTTTTACCTTCATCATCGCCTTGATTAATGTATTTTTGATTAATGATGGCATCAAGCGCAACCGCCGTTTTGCCTGTTTGGCGATCGCCAATGATTAATTCGCGTTGACCGCGACCAATTGGCACAAGCGCATCAAGCGACTTAATCCCTGTTTGCACAGGCTCATGCACTGATTTTCTTGGAATAATGCCAGGGGCTTTTAATTCCACCAGCTGGCGTTCGGTTGTATCAAGATCGCCCTTGCCATCAATCGGGTTGCCAAGCGCATCCACAACGCGGCCAAGCAAGCCTTTACCAACGGGGGTATCCACAATCGCGCCCGTACGCTTGACGGTGTCGCCTTCTTTGATCGCGCGGTCATCGCCAAAAATAACAACCCCAACATTATCGGTTTCAAGGTTAAGCGCCATGCCCTTTACCCCGCCTGGAAATTCCACCATTTCACCTGCTTGAACATTATCAAGCCCGTAAACGCGCGCAACCCCATCCCCAACGGATATGACTTGCCCAACTTCGGCGATGGCGGATTGATCATCCAGCCCCGCAATTTGTTCTTTTAAAATTGCTGAGATTTCTGCGGCTTTAAGTTCCATTTGTTTAAGCTCCCTTCATGGCCAAACGAATACGCTCCAACCGTGATTGAAGCGACCCATCCAGCATTTTGCTGCCAATTTTTATGATCATCCCGCCCATCAGTTCAGGGTTTTCATGTATTTCAGTTTCAATTTTTTTATCGGTGATCTTGGTCAAGGCGTGATTTAATTTATCAAGATGTTCCTTGGATAGCGCCTTTGCTGCTGTGATCTCCACTTTTATCTCGCCGCGCATTTGTGCCAGCATCGCGCGGTAATTTTGATAAATCAACACGATAAGGTCAAGCCGTCTGTTGGCGACCAGCAGCGCGCAAAATTTCTTGGTTAGGCTTTGCGCCTTAGCAGCATCCAGCAGCCCATCCACGATATCGCCAAGCGCTTGCTTGGAATAAAGCGGACTTGTTAGAATGCGGTGAAGTTCAATATGATTTTGATCCGCTGCTGCCAGCCCTTCAAGATCGCCAAGCACCTTGTCTTCAATTTTATCTTGCTGCGCCAATTCAAGCAAAGCTTGCGCATAACGGTCTGCTATAATTGTTGGGTTTGCTTTTCCAGCCACCTTTTATCATCCCATCATAGAATTTAACTGCTATTTTGATCTATAGAACATAACCCCATAAATCAAGCAAAGTTTGCTTCTTTTATGTCTTAATCTGTTGCCATTTAACATACCCAAGCCCAGCTTGCAACGGATAAAACGAAATCTTTATGGGGTAAGATTGTCGCGGGGTGCTTTTGCAATTATAGGCTCAAGCCTTACTCATCTTATCCAAGGTTTCACCCGCAAGCAGCATTGGCGAAATATCTTCGGCTTGATCAACGCTGCAATGGATAAAGCAAGGGGATTGATCCTTTAATGCATCCGCAATCACCCCGCCCATATCCGCCAAATGATCAAGCCTTATCCCCTTTATCCCATAAGCAGCAGCAAGCGCTGCAAAATCAGGATTTTGCTTGTCATTGCACGCCAAATCTTGATCCCATTTGGTCTTTTGAAATTGCGAGACAATGCCAAAGCGGCGATTATCCATGCAAAATATTTTAATGGGCAGGTTTAATTCAGCAATCGTGGCAAGCTCTTGAATGTTCATCTGCACAGATCCATCCCCGACAAAGCAAAGAATTGTATGATCTGGATTTGCCATCGCCGCACCGATTGAGGCGGGAAGATCAAACCCCATCGCGCCAAGCCCCGCAGAAGTTAGCCAATTACGATTGGGCGCATCATAGCTGAAATGGCGCGCCGCCCATTGCTGATGCGATCCCACTCCCGTGGTGACGGTGACGGGCGCTCCCTTGGTTGCTTCATCCACGGCAGCAACAATGCGCTGCACCGTTAGCGCGCCATCCCTGCCCATTGGCAGCGGATGTTGGCGTTTTAATTGGGTAAGCTCCGCGTTCCAGCTTTGTAAATTTGGCAGCGAATCACGCGCCAGGCGATCAATTAACTTATCCAGCACATGATTCATATCGGCATTTAGAATCGCGCCCTTTTTAATGCGGCGATATTTAATCTCTGCGGGATCAAGCTCAACCCGAAATAATTTTGCTTCAGGCATAAATTGTTCAATTTCCGTGCCTGTTTGGCGCACATCAAGCCGCGATCCCAGCACAAGGCATAAATCAGCCTGCTGCATCGCAAGCCCTGCAGCTTGCATGCCCGTATGCCCATGAAAGCCAAGCGATGCCGACATTAACCCGACCTTGCTGGGCAGCGTCCCAAGCGCGGGCAAGGATTGCGTATAGGGCATGGCGGTGCGCTTTGCAAATACCGCCAGCTTCTTTTGTGCTTTGGCAAGCCGCACCCCATTCCCCACCAATAATAAAGGTTTTTTTGATGTTTTTAGCGCATCCAAATAGGAATCCACAAATTGATCAATCGCTTGTAAATGCGCCTCTGGCAGTGCGGGAGCAGCCAAGTCAGGCAGGATTTTCGGGCGGGTTAACTCAGCAAGCTGGGTGGACATGGGAAGGTCAACCACCACAGGTCCAGGACGACCATTTTGGGCAATATCAAAAGCGATTCGCGTCATCATTAACGCATCTTCGGGGGTTTTAACGATAAAGATTTGCTTGGTAATCGGGGCAAGCATTCTGGCGGTATCCACCTCTTGAAAGCCCGCTTGGCGGTGTTTTTGGCTGCGGCGCATATCCTTAACGCCAACCTGCCCTGTAAAAATCACCAATGGCACAGAATCATAATAGGCATCCGCAATCGGCGTTACAATATTGGTAACCCCAGGCCCAGAAGAAACCAGCACCGCTTGCGCTTTTCCTGTTAATTTGGCGACTGCCAGCGCGGCATAGCCCGCCCCTTGCTCGTGGCGTGTGCAAATTAGCTGGCTGCCATGTGCATCAAGCCCCTCCATCAAAGGGGCAATCGTTCCGCCTGGAAATAAAAAGACCTTATCTTGACCGCGCTGCGCGATGATTTGTGCAATTTGCATTGCAACATTGCCGTTATTAACCTGCTTTAACACCTAAAATAAACTCCCAATCTTGTGATGATGAGATTTTGTTTTAGAAAAAGATTCGTTAAATGGCAAGATAGCGATTGCGCAAATCCTCATCATCCAATACGGCTTGCGCCAAGCCATCAAAGACAACTTTGCCTGATTCCAAAATGACGGCACGATCTGCTAATTTTAAAGCAGCAACCGCATTTTGTTCAACAATGACGGTGGTGAAGCCCAATTTACGAACCTCTATTAAAATTCGCTCAATCTCTTGAACAATGACGGGGGCAAGCCCTTCATAAGGTTCATCCAGCAGCAGCAATTTCACATCCCGCGCCAAGGCACGGGCAACGGCAAGCATTTGCTGCTCTCCGCCTGAAAGGGTGGTGCCCTCTTGGTTTTTGCGTTCACCAAGTCTTGGGAAACTTTCATAAATCCGTTCAATCGACCAGCCAATGCCTGGGGCAATTTGTGCCAATTCCAGATTTTCTTGAACAGAAAGCCCTGGAATGATGCGGCGATCTTCTGGAACAAGTGCAACGCCTGATTGCGCGGCCTCCCAAGCTGACATATTATGCAACGGCTTATGATTAAGCCATACTTCGCCATGAGTGCGCTGCGGCGAATCAAGCCGTGCAATCGCACGCAAGGTTGATGTTTTGCCCGCGCCATTGCGCCCAAGCAATGCCACAATCTCGCCCTCGCGAATGTCAAAACTTACCCCTTGAACAATATAGCTTTCCCCATAATTTGCATGTAAATCCCAGCATGAAAAAAATGCAGGGCTTCCCCCTTCATTGCGAACAGGTTTATTTACTGGTGCTTGTGTGATGGTCATGCCTGCGCCCCTCCTAAATAGGCTTCTTGAACGATTGGATTGCCTTTGATATTTTCGGGGGCATCCTCAACAATGGGTGTGCCTTGCGCCATGACGGTAATGCGCTCCGCTAGCGAGAAAACCACATGCATATCATGCTCAATCACAACCATCGTAATGCCGCGCTTGCTGATTTTTTTCAACAAATCAATCGTGTTATTCGTATCGGCGCGTGCCATGCCTGCGGTGGGTTCATCCAGCAATAATAATTTTGGTTTTTGAATAAGGCTCATTGCCAATTCCAAGCGCCGTTTATCCCCGCGTGACAGGCTGGCAGCGTGGCTTGCAGCATCGGGGCTTAACCCCACATCTTCCAGCATGGTAAGCGCTTGTTCATGCACATCTTGATCATCTGCAATTGGTTTCCATGGATTAAGCTTAAACGCACCATCGCGTTTGGCATAGGCAGGGATCATCACATTTTCAACCAGCGTTAATTCAGGAAAAATCTCAGGCGTTTGAAACACGCGGCTAATCCCAAGTTGATTAACGGCATGGGTGGTTTTGCCAAGCACCGATTCACCCTCGAACAATACTTCCCCCGTATCTGGGGTTAAGCGCCCAATCAAGCAATTTAGCAGGGTGGATTTACCCGCACCATTTGGCCCAATAATGGCGTGAACTGTGCCTGCTTCCACTTCTAAATTGACATTGCCAAGTGCTTGCAATCCGCCAAAGCGTTTATTGACATTTTTAACGGTTAAGATTCCCATAATTTAACTTCTCCTGCCCAAATCTTGCCTTTATGAATTTTTTGCCATTTTTGCTTTTACCCAAGCGGTGCTGCGGTTAAAGCCTTCCATTAAGCCGCCTGGCAAAAAGATCACCACCAGCATAAACAGCGCACCAAGCGTTAAATGCCACCCATCACCAACAAAAGGACCGACGATGAATGTAAATATATTGGACAAAGATTCTGGCATAAAGGCAAAAATCTCAGCCAGCACCTTATCATTAAAGGCAGAAAAGATATTTTCAAAATATTTAATCGCGCCTGCACCAATCAGCGGTCCTAGCAAAGTGCCAACCCCGCCAAGAATGGTCATCAGCACAACCTCACCAGAAGCCGTCCATTGCATGCGTTCTGCGCCAGCAAGCGGATCATTACAGGCAAGCAATGCCCCAGCAAGCCCCGCATACATTCCCGAAATCACAAAGGCAGCAAGCGTATAAGGCCGTGCATTTAAACCTGTATAGCCCATGCGATCCTGGTTGGTTTTAATGGCGCGCAGCATCATTCCAAACGGGGAATTAAAAATGCGATAGGCAATGTAAAAGCCGATCAGCATGATCACCGCGCTAAAGTAAAAGCCGACATTAAACTGAAAAACTGCGCCCAAGGCTTCAATTTCCCATGTTTTATTCATTGGCAGCCCAAATAAATTGGTCAAAGGCAGCTGATCAACATTTTCGCCCACCCGATCAAGAATGCGCGGATCACTTAAGGTTAATTGCAAGCCCGTTTCCCCGTTGGTAATCGGGGTAAGCACCGAATAAGCCAAATTATAGGACATTTGGGCGAAGGCTAGGGTAAGGATGGAGAAATAAATCCCCGTCCGCCTGAGGCTAATAAACCCAATTAGCAAGGCAAATACACCGCTGACCAATACCGCAAAAATTAAAGCGGGGATCACATTCATGCTTAATAATTTAAACATCCAAACCGCACAATAGGATCCAATCCCAAGAAAAGCGGCGTGACCAAAGCTTAAATAGCCCGTTAGCCCAAATAGGATATTAAACCCGATTGCAAATAATCCAAAGATCACAAATTTTTGCAGCAAATCTGGATAGGCAGCGCCAAAGGGTACCAGCAAAATTGGCCCAAGCAATACAAAGATTGCAACCGCACCCAAAAACCGATTATCTTGCTTATTTTTCATCGCTTAACCCTCCATCACGCCTTTGCGCCCCATCAATCCGCGTGGACGCACCAGCAGAATAACAACAGCAACCAGATAAATAATAATTTGATCGATCCCAGGCAAAATTGCCTTTACTTCATTCATCGAGGCAAAGCTTTGCAGAATGCCCAGCAAGAAACCCGCAGCAACCGCGCCGCCAAGCGACCCCATGCCGCCAACCACCACCACCACAAAGGATAGCACCAGAAAATCCATGCCAATATGGTAATTTGGCGGCAGAATTGGGGTGTACATCACCCCAGCAAGCCCCGCAACGACCGCAGCCACGCCAAACACAATCGTGAAGCGTTTATCGATATTGATGCCAAGCAAACCAACCGTTTCGCGGTCTTGCATGCCCGCGCGCACCACCATCCCGAATGTGGTAAATCGTAAGAACGCAAAGACAGCCCCAATGATCATCACAGCAAAAGTGAAATAAACCAAGCGCCAAGTGGGATAAACAATGACCCCAGGATCAAACCATAATAATCCTGCGCCAATATCGCTTGCCCCTTGAAAGATCAAAGGTGGGTTTTGCGGTATTGGATTTGCGCCAAACCATGCTTTGATGATTTCTTGCAACACGATTGCCAATCCAAAAGTGACCAAAATTTGATCCGCATGGGCGCGTTTGTAAAAATGCTTAATCAGCCCGCGTTCCATCGCAATCCCGATTAACAGCATGATCGGAATGGCAATTAAAATCGATACGGGAACAGAATAATCAATCAATGCCGCGCCAAAATCACCAAACCAAATTTCGGCATAAGGCACGCGAATTTCAAGCGGGGTTCCCCAAGCGGTTATTTGATTGGGGTCAAGCGTTATTTTTTGAAGGTTCAGCAATTCATTCAAGCCAACCGCGCAAAACGCACCCAGCATGAATAATGCGCCATGGGCAAAATTCACAACGCCCAGCGTCCCAAAAATAAGGGTCAGCCCAAGGGCAATCAGCGCATAAGCGCCCCCCTTATCCAATCCGTTTAATATTTGGATAAAAATCGCATCCATGATTTTTCAAAGCTCCCCTACT
>JBGCED010000009.1:0-5755 GCA_045106055.1 Alphaproteobacteria bacterium | reverse complement strand
CATCGCCTGTGCTTGGATGGGTTGATAGCGTGCTGAATAGCGGATATAGGCAACTGCCATCCCGCCAGCAACCATGCTTGCGCCAAGATCAAACCCCGCATCATTGAAACATTGCGCAATAAAGCGTTGATAGCGGTCAATATTGATAATTTGACAGCTAACGGGCTGATCATCAATTAAGCGGATCAGGTGCTGCTTTGCTTCCTCTCCGCACGGCCAAACAACATCACCCTTAACGCAAGGCTGCGCCAATTCGGGCGCATCAATGCCAAACAGCCTTATGCGCTGATCATCAATAATCAGCGTGTCACCATCGGTGACATACGCCTTGCCATAAAGCGATGATGCGGCATAAAGACTGCCCGCCCCACCTTGAAACAAGGTGAGGCAAGCAACACTGGCAATGATGCCAGCTGTAAATAAGGCACGCATTAAAAATCACCGTGATCTTGGTAATTTTCGGCATCGGGCGCATTTTCCGCCTGATCTGGCGGGGTGGAATCTTTGGGGTCATTATCGGCGGGGCTGCCCGTTTTCTTGGGATTATCCAAGATTTTAATCGCCCCTTGGCTATTGATAATGACCTCGCTGGCATGGCGCGTGTTGCCTTGCCCATCCTCGTATGAGCGGTGCTTTAATTCACCAATCACGGCAACAAACCGCCCTTTCACAAGCAAATGCCCGATTGCATTCACAAGCTGATCTTGATAGATGGTGATTCTGTGCCAATCCGTGCGCTTGACCCATTCGCCCGTTTGTTTATTGGCATAGCTCGCATCGGTGGCAACGCTAAAATTCGCCATTTTTCGGTTGCTTGGGCTAAGTGTTTTTACTTCGGCATCTGCGCGCAAGCATTTTAGCAAAAGTGGGAACCGGTTTTTGCGTTTAAAAATGCGATCATCACAAATAAGACAACCGATTAAGCTTACTTGATTTACAATAGACATGATGTTGTCCTTTCACGACAGAAGAAATAAAGGCGGCCGGCACACCGTTTTTTTTGAATAAACCCCAATCACCACACCGACAAAGCCGCAGAAATGCGCCTTTATGGTAAGGGGATTGGTTTAATCCTTTAAATGTGCAAGCCCGCTCCAGTCACAGCGGAATTTAAAATCATAGGCGCGGATCATCCACACAGGATCATCCATATTTCGCGCGAATGTTTGATCATAATCAAAGCTGCTAGGGTTTTGATGCTTGTCATAAAGCCGCATTCGCTCCGCTTGGCTTAAAGCCTCCATCCAAGATCGCGCAATTTCAATGCGGGCTTGCTTGATTTCGGGGCTGCTCGGCTTTTTTAAGGATAGATCATGCTTGAAATAAGACAGGCTCATCAGCGGCCGTGACCCGCTTGGATTGCTAAGCGCGCCGATCAAATAGGCAGCGGGGCGCATGATCGGCCGCCCCCGCTCATCGGGGCGTTTAAATTTAACGCGGTAAGCAACCGCAACCACCATAAACGCCGCACAAGCCCCGTGCTTATCCAACAAATTTAACAATTTTGGAAAGCCAAGATCAGGCATAAATTCACGGCGCAGCACCGCCAGCCCGTCAACCATCCCGAACCGATTTTTAAGCATTTTCGCGCTTAAATCAGCGTCAATCTGGGTTAAGATTGCCCAAAAATAGCCATTTCTATCAAGCGGGGGCGGGTCGCCGCCAGCTGGCACGGCTTGCTTGATCTCAAACTGGCGGATGCTTGCCAATTTAGCCTCTAAATCCGCGATCAATAAGGTGTGTTCCACGCCATTTAAGGGCGGCGCAGCCGACCTACATTGCGCAGCAGCACCGATCACAGGCGGTTTCACAGAACGCGCCCCGCTATTTTGATTTTGAATATCGCTTGTAGGTAAAGAAGTATTATTAATATTATTTAAGTTATAATACTGCGCAACCATTGCACAGTGTGGCGTAATTTTTTTTGCCTGTTGCTCAGGCTGTTTTTTTGAAAATTTAGGGGATGATGCAGCGGATGGTGCGTTGATATGTCGCAGCTGCGTATGTGCATATTTCAGGATTTTTTTAAGATTTTCACCCAGCAAATAGCAATTTATCAAATTTCTGCGATGTGTAAATTTCCCGCGACCGACTGAAATATAGTCTTTCAGTTCCAGCTTTTGAATTGTATTGATCCAAGTTCGCCTTGAAACAAGGCAGCATTGCGCCGCTGCTTCCCCTGCATAAGAAAAGCGATCATCGCGCCTGAATTGATATTTAAACGCGTTTGTCTTTACGCATTTTTAATGAAATGCTTATGGGCCAATATTCGGATTTCGGCATCCGTCCCCCATCAACAAGATATGCCTCGCAAATTCTTCTGTAAATTGATTCCTTGCGCTAATTGTTGTGCGATAAATTTTATCTTGGTCAAACTGCGGAACGATGCGTGCCATCGTCGTTCTGCCTTTCTGCAGGACAGGCAAAAACCATCAAAAAAAACATAGCTTCCACGCCCCAAGTCGTGTTAAAGAAACAGTTGAATCTAGGTTAAGAATTGATTGGAGCGGGTGAAGGGAATCGAACCCTCATAACCAGCTTGGAAGGCTGGGGCTTTACCATTAAGCTACACCCGCAAGATACACCCCAAAAAAAATATTGATGTATAATGAACAGGCTTGATATAGCTTTTTATTATAAAAGGCACAATAGCATTTTTTAAATTAATTTTCAAAACCAGTCAACGCCCACCAAAATTGCGAATTGGCATAGAAATTGCTTGTTTTGTAGATATTACAACAATTTTCTTTGAATATTATGAAACAAAACATATCAAGCTTTCTATTTCTTTTGATGGTTCTAGCATTTTTGAATGCTGGTAAAGCGCACGCTGAATATGATTGTGTGGCTGAAATTCGCCTTGCTGAACAATATGCAGGATTACCAGATCAGTTGCTGCACGCCATATCGCTTACCGAATCGGGGCGCACAGACCCCATTACCGATCGCTATGTTGCATGGCCTTATACCGTAACGGTTGAAGGTGACGGGCAGTATTACAGCAATTTAAATGATGCGATCAATGCTGTAAATGCTGCGCTAAGGAATGGCATTAAAAATATTGATGTTGGCTGTATGCAGATTAATTATGGTTATCATGGCGCAGCGTTTAACACGCTTGATTTAATGTTTGATCCCACCCATAATATTGCTTATGCCGCAAGTTTTTTACGCCAGCTTTATCGCCGTCACGGCAGATGGAGCGATGCGATTGCCTATTATCACAGCAGCGATCCCGTTCGCGCACAAGATTACCAGCATAAGGTAATGATGGAATGGGCAAAGTTTAGAGTAGATGCGAGCGCGCAAGCAAAGGCAGCTTCAGATTCAGCAGCAAAGGCAGCGATCGAAGCGCAAAAGATATCGCTTGAAACCTCTGGTTCAGCTGGAATATCTGGGCAGCTTGCAGATAATCAAAGCTTGACACGAACAGAAACACAAGCGATAAAACCGCTTGATGCAACCCCTGCCCATCAAAATTCTTATGTTGCCCAGCAATTAGTTGAAATGAGGGCGCGCAACGCAGCACCTCGCCCCGCTAAAAATAAAGAAAACCAATAGAAACCTAGGCGCAATAATGGATTTAGAAACCAAACCCCCATCCTCTGAATTGCCGCTTATTCGGGTTCTGACTTGCGGCAGTGTGGATGATGGCAAAAGCACCCTAATCGGGCGATTATTATATGATAGCAAATCATTGCTGATTGACCAGATGGAAAGCCTTTCTGCTGATAGCAAGCTTTACGGCACAGCAGGCGCTGGTGAGTTGGATTTTGCATTATTGCTAGATGGGCTTGCAGCAGAGCGCGAACAAGGCATCACGATTGATGTTGCCTATCGCTTTTTTGCAACCGATCATTGCCATTTCATCATTGCAGACACGCCAGGCCATGAGCAATATACGCGCAATATGGCAACGGGCGCATCAACCGCAGATGCTGCGATTCTGTTGATTGATGCGCGCAGCGGTCTAACCACCCAAACCAAACGCCACGCCCAAATTTTAAGCCTGTTGGGGGTGAAGCATATTGCGCTTGCAATTAACAAGATGGATTTAATCGATTTTGATGAGAAAATCTATGATCAAATCCATGATGCTTTTATGACATTTGCGGAATGTCTGGGCATTGATCAAGTTACGGCAATTCCTTTAAGCGCAAGATATGGCGATAATTTATTTGTAAATTCCAATAATACGCCTTGGTATCAGGGGGATAGCTTGATTGATTGGCTGCATAGCTTACCCGCTCTTTGTCACATAGACCGCGTTCAAAATCATGCTTTTTTGATGCAGGTTCAGACGGTTAACCGTCCAAATTTGGATTTTCGCGGCTATACAGGCATCATCGCCCAAGGCAGTGTTAAATGCGGCGATTCACTGATCATTCAGCCCAGCAATTCACCCGCCAAGGTGAAAGCCATCTTTAATGGCGATAAAGCCGTTAATGCGGCGATGGCGGGAGCAGCGATCACCCTTACCCTTGATCGAGAAATTGATATTAGCCGCGGCGATCTGTTCAGTCACGCTGATGCCCCCGCCCCTGTTTCCAATCAATTTATGGCGCAATTAATTTGGTTTGGCGCGCAGCCCATGCTGCCAGAACGGCGATATATCTTCAAATTTGGCACAAAGCAGCTTGGCGGAATGATTACACAATTAAAGCATCGCTTGGATGTGAATCAAGGCACAAAGCTTGCTGCGACCACGCTTAATATGAATGAAATTGGAACGGTTAATTTATCGCTAGACCATCAAATTGCCTATCATTCCTATGCTGATAATAAGCGGCTGGGGGCGTTTATCGTGATTGACCGCATGAATAATCAAACAATTGGCGGCGGCATGATTGATTATGGGCTTAGGCGGGCTGATAATTTAACATGGCAAGCGACCAGCATTGATTCTGCGGCGCGCGCTTCCCTAAAGTCACAAAAGCCGATTGCGCTGTGGTTTACAGGGCTTTCAGGCGCTGGAAAATCCACGATTGCCGATGCGCTGGAGGCAAAATTATATCATGGCGGGCATCATACCATGCTGCTTGATGGCGATAATGTGCGCCATGGGCTTAACCGCGATCTTGGCTTTACTGACGCTGATCGCGTGGAAAACATAAGGCGAGTTGCCGAAGTTACCCGTTTGATGCTGGATGGCGGCTTGATTGCTTTGGTTGCCTTTATCTCTCCGTTTCGCGCAGAACGCCAGCTTGCGCGTGAATTAATGAAAGATCATGATTTTTGGGAAATTCATATTGATTCATCGCTTGAAAGCTGCGAAGCGCGCGATGTAAAAGGGCTTTACGCCAAGGCAAGGAAGGGCGAAATCTTAAATTTCACGGGCATATCCTCCGCTTATGAACCGCCGCAGAATCCTGAAATTCACATTGATACGGCAAGCCTATCTGCGGGGGATGCTGCCAATTTGATTTTGCAAAAGCTTAAAAAAGCGGGGCATTTATTATAGGGCATTTATAATAATGATCTGGTTTTACATATGGGGCTGATACCTAAGATTGGCTTTTGAGGATTGTTTTAAGGTCATTCAACAAGCTTTTTGGTGAGCCTATAATAAACCTCCATTCATACGCTTTCAAGAACAGATTAGAATGTTGTTTTGGGATAGCTTTGAACTTTCTCATATATCTTTTTGCTTGAGTGATCATTAAAAAAAAAGCGGTATTTTACCAGCTCATCATATTCTGTTTTGCGGGAAATTAAGACTAAATCTGATAGATATGGCAGTCTCTGCAATCTTTTT
>JBGCED010000008.1:0-5942 GCA_045106055.1 Alphaproteobacteria bacterium | reverse complement strand
GGGTTAGGCGATGCGGTGACGGGTCTGCCGATTACCAGATAATCCGCACCAAGACGGATTGCTTGCTTTGGGGTAAGCACGCGCTGCTGATCCCCTGAATTTGCATCTTTGGGGCGAATGCCTGGGGTGATTAAGGTAACCGCATCCCCAACATATTGGCGAATGGGTTCAATTTCCAAAGGCGAACATACGATGGTGTGAATGCCGCTATTCATTGCAAGCTTCACCAATGCCAATACTTGTTCTTGCGGTGTGCGGTCAATGCCTGTTTGGTTAAGCTGGTGATCATCCATGCTGGTCAGCACCGTCACCGCAACCAGCCTTGTTTTTGCCAGCCCTGTTTCTAGTCGTGCTTCAAGAATGGATGCGGCCGCTGCTTCCATCATTTTCTGCCCGCCCGCAGCGTGAAGCGTGATAAAATCAGGCTGCAAAGCAAGCGCAGAGCTGATCCCGCCCGCAACCGTATTTGGAATATCATGCAATTTTAAATCCAGAAAGAATAAAGGCTTTGCGCCTGTTTCCTGCGCGCAATGTTCCATGATTTGAGCGCAGCGTTGCGGCCCATGCTGGATAAAAAACTCCAGCCCCAATTTAATGCCGCAATTTAGGCGGGCTGCCAATAAAGCGGCGCTTTGCGCGCGATCAAAATCCTTTGTATCAACGGCGATAAAAACAGGGTGGTGTTTGGGTGATGTCATAATATGATCTCTATTTATTTTAAGGGTGCTTATTCGAAGAAATTTTGTAATGATTGTGTAAGCTGCGCCAGCGCACTATCCCAATCATCAAGCTGTTTTTGACGAAACAACCTTGCTTCAGGATACCAGCTTGAATGGGTTTGCTCAAGCCCCCCAAGTCCCCCAATCCCCCATCGCCAATCTGGCACGAAGGGCAGCATGATAAAACACGGCTTGCCCATGGATGCTGCAAGATGTGCGGTTGCCGTATCAATGGTGATGATCAAATCAAGATCATATATCGCGCCAGCTGCATCGTCAAAATTCGTGATGCTTGCACCCCAATCCTCTATCCAATCGGCGTGATTTAAAAATTCCTGATCGGATTCGCGCGGTTGATATTGCAAATGCACAAGCTTAATATGCGGCGCAGGCGATAGGGCGGCACGCACAGCATTTGCCAATTTTTCCAAAGGCAGCGCGCGCAAATTATTCCAATAATTCTGGGTTTGCCCCGATGCCACCAGCCCAATTTTTCTTATGTCTTTACGGGTTTGAAATTTATCAATCGCGGCTAAGGAGGGCTTGAATGAAAAAGGCGGCGGCACGGCGCGCGGGGTTTCAAGGCTTAAAATATGGGCAAGGCTTAATAAGGAAGCATGGGCAGCTGGCGGCGTTATTTCATCACCTATTTTTAATAAATGGCAAGGCAAATCCTGCTGTTCCAATAAGGGGATAAGTGCGGGCTTAAAATTTAAAAAGGAAATCTGAAACCCGTGACTGGCAAGCATGGGCAGAAACCTTAGAAACATCATAATATCGCCATGACCCTGTTCGGTCAGAATCAGCACCGATTTATGTTCAAGCGCGCCTGAATGCAGCATATTTGCGGTTAATTCAGGGATTGCGGCTAGTTTTTCACGCCATTTTATGATTTTCTGCCCTGCCATATAGCCTGTTTTCATTCTGGCTTCATAGGCAGCAAAGCCTGCCGCATAATCCCCCTTTAGCAACAGATAATTTGCGTTGACATAGCTTAAATTCGGATGATCAGGCGCAATGGCTGCTGCTTTATCCATATATAATTTATGCAGCTTCCAATCCCCAAGATGATAGGCACAGCTGATCACATTAAATAAGCCGCTAAGATTTAGGGGTTCCGCGCGATGGGCTGCTTGATAATGGATCATGGCGGGTGCTAAGTCGCCGCGATTTTGTAACTTGGCAGCTTTAAGACTATGGGCGATGAAATCAGACATTATTGGCGCACATCTATGGCGTTTTAATCTTCGTTAAAGCGGGCGCGGTCTTGGGGATCATCCAGCAAGGCAAGCATGACCTTTTTAAACCCGTCCACCGCTTGCCCGCCCGCATCCTTATAGGCAGCGGCGATGCGCTTTCTTTGCATGGCGCTTAATTGTGATTCCAATATTTCCCCTTTTTCGGTTAATCGCAGCAAGCGTTGGCGTTTATCCCTCTGTCCTTGTTGCTGCATAACATAGCCCGCATCCACCAAATCCCCCAGCACGCGGCTAAGGCTTTGTTTGGTGATCGCCAAAATTTCCAATAAATTTGCAACAGGCATATCGGGGTAACGCCCAACAAAATATAATACGCGGTGATGGGCGCGACCAAGCCCCAGTTCCGCCAGCATTTGATCGGGTTCTTGAATGAAATTGCGATAGGCAAAAAACAATAATTCTATTGCTTTTCTAAGCTCTGGATCGGTCAAAAAAAGCGGATTTGCGCTTAATCGCATCGCATGGGGTTTTTTTATGTCAGCCATATTGACATATATGCCGTGGGCAGATAGAATTGTCAAATAATTTATGATTTCAATCTTATTTTTAAATGGTGGAGCGCAGCACATGGCGAGCAAGTCTTTTGATCAATATACAGGCACAATCTGGTATGATAATAAAATGATTAATTGGCAAGATGCCAGCGTTCATGTGATGACGCATGGGCTGCATTATGCTTCGACTGTATTTGAGGGGGAGCGCGCCTATAATGGCAAAATTTTTGAGCTTGAACAGCATAGCAAGCGTTTGATCGCGTCTGCAAAATTACTGGATTATGACATTCCCTATGATTTGGACACAATCATGGATGCAACCAAGCAGGTGCTGGAAATCAACAAAATCAAAGATGGCTATATTCGCCCGATTGCATGGCGCGGGTCGGAAATGATGGGGGTTTCGGCGCAAAAAAACACCATCCATATGGCGATTGCATGCTGGGAATGGCCAAGCTATTTTACACCAGAAGCGCGCATGGCGGGCTTGAAGCTGCAAATTGCCAAATGGCGCAGACCAGACCCCATGACTGCCCCCACCAACAGCAAGGCGGCGGGGCTTTATATGATTTGCACCCTATCGAAGCATGAAGCCGAACGCCAAGGCTTTAATGATGCGCTGATGCTGGATTGGCGGGGCTATGTTGCCGAAGCCACGGGCGCAAATATCTTCTTTTTGATGAAGGATGGCAAAATCCACACGCCCAAGCCCGATTGCTTTCTTGATGGGATTACACGGCGCACCGTTATTAAGCTTGCCCAGCAGCATGGGTTTGAAGTGGTGGAACGCCATATTAAACCAGAAGAAATGGCGGATGCGACCGAAGCATTTTTAACAGGCACAGCGGTTGAGGTAACGCCGATTGCATCGATCGCAGATTATAAATTTCAGCCCGCACATTGTTGCAAAACGCTGATTGATGCCTATGATCAAGCGGTTCGGGCATAATTTATTCTAAATAGATTTATTTTATTAAAAAAAGCGAGGAGGCTTATCATGTTTAACATTCACCCAACGGCGCGTTTAAAACCATCGCCCTTTCTGGAAGCTGCCACCAAAGATGGCGTAAAAGCGGTATCGGTTTATAATCGCATGATCATGCCCGCAAATTATGGCGATCCTTTGGCGGAATATTGGCGGATCATTAATGGCGTTTCCATGTGGGATGTTGGGGTTGAACGCCAAGTCGCGCTGCGCGGTAAGGATGCGGGGCGGCTTGCCCAAATTCTATCGCCGCGCAATATTGCAAAATGCAAGCTGGGGCAAGGAAAATATATCCCCATGTGCAACCATCAAGGCGTGTTAATCAATGATCCGATTTTGTTAAAACATGATGAAGATCATTATTGGTTTTCAATCGCCGACAGCGATATTTGGTTCTGGGCGCGGGCGATTGCTGCCGAGCGCAATTTGGATGTTGCGGTTAGCGAGCCTGATGTTTCCCCGCTTGCGGTTCAAGGGCCAAAGGCGGAAGCCGTGGTTGCCTCCATCTTTGGCGATTGGGTCAAGGATTTAAAATATTTTTGGTTTAAAGAGGCTGAAATTGAGGGCATTCCGCTTGCTGTTCAGCGTTCAGGCTGGTCAAAACAAGGCGGATTTGAACTTTATTTAAAAGACCGCCGCTTTGGCACAAAACTTTGGAATTTGGTAAAAGAAGCGGGGCAGCCTTATGGAATCGGGCCAGGCGCACCCACCACCGCCGAGCGCACAGAAAGCGGGCTTGTATCCTATGGCGGCGATACGGATGATCAAACCAATCCGTTTGAGGTTCGCTTAGGGGGCTATATTGATCTTAATGTTGATGATGATGTGATTGGCATCAAAGCCTTGCGCGAAATCCACAAACAAGGCCCCAAACGCCATCAATTAGGGCTGGTGCTTGATGGCAATGATCCAGACCCGCTTAAATTTGCATGGGAACCGATCCTGATGAATGGTGAAAAAATCGGCGATATGACAAATTGCGTATTTTCCCCGCGCATGGAATGCAATATTGGCTATGCCTTAATCAGCACCAAGGCACAAATTGGCGATATTGTCACCATCCAGCGCGACAACAAACACATCCAAGCCAAGCTGGTTGACCTCCCTTTTTTATAGGGTGTATCATCGCTTAAACGCAAACAGCTTTAAAGCGCATTGCTTTATATTTATAAATGAAATATAGATCAATGATGGCATTACAACAATATATTAACGATATAAAAAAAGAGCGCAACACTGGCAATGCCCGTGAGCATTCATATCGTCCTGCGCTTAAAACACTGATTGAAACCTTGCTGCCGCGTTTGACGGCGGTGAATGAACCTGCGCATATAAAATGCGGCGCGCCAGATTTTATCATACAACATAAAGACAAACTGCCGATCGGGTTTAAAAGTTAAAACTTAATTTAACGATTGTGAATTATCGTACAGCCAGCGCTGTGTGATAATTCTTGTGCATAATATTCTTGCTTATACAGCTCTTATAGAATTCCAGATTAAATGAAAACTAATACAATTTATTGTTAATAAGCACTAGCTATTCATTATACAGCTATTTGCTAGACATGCTGCTTTCAACAATACCTTTAAAATCAAGATTTCTTTTAAGAGCATATTCTTCATCTAATGCCTGAAACAGGTTTAAATTTTCTTGAATATCTATATCCAATTTATGTTTAACTTCTTCAGGTAAAAACTCTTTAATATTTTCATATTTTTCCAAATATCCTTTTATGTATTTTAACGGGTTTTCTAAAAAACGCGCTGATCTGCTTAATTGTCTAAAAACCAATATAGCCCTTAGTGCGAATAATAAAGAAAAAATATCAAATGGGGCTGGTTGAATCATGCTAACAAAAAAAATAAATGCCCACATAACACCACGGGAAAATAATTCAATAAAAAAGAAAATAAAATTCTCCTTGTATTTAAGGTGCAATGTTTCTTTAATATCTAAATTAAGTACATTTAATATATTTGCCGCTCTCTTAGGGCTGATTTTACTTAAAATTCTCACCCTAATCTGTGACGTGCTTTTGTATAAAGCTTTTGCAATTTCAATTGTAGCCCATATAGAAAATGCGATTTGTATTACAAATATCACCATCTGATCATCATACCATAACTTAAATTCTTCCATGATATACCTCTTTGATAAAAAACTTCTTTTTTATTTTTGAACTAACAGTAAAAGCTTAATTAGCAAAGCAAGCAGCGACTATGCTCAGGAAACTTTTAATTAAATATTTTACATGATTTTTGCGCTGGAGTGTTTTTGTCATTTTTACGAAAGGCGGTCTTATCACGATTTTAATGTTTTGGTGCGGATGGGGATGGTGCGTTGGGGGGTGCGGGAAATGGCAAGGGCGTGATCGCTAACGGTTTTGGTGATGGTTGATCCTGCGCCGACAATCGCGCCCGCGCCAATTTCAACAGGGGCAACCAGCGCGCTATTTGATCCGATAAATGCGCCCGCGCCGATC
>JBGCED010000007.1:0-62031 GCA_045106055.1 Alphaproteobacteria bacterium | reverse complement strand
GCAAACAGCCCTAATCTTATTATCCAAGAATAAATCATAGCCTGTTTGATTTATTTTGTCATTATTTTAAGGATATTATTGAATGCAAACTCATGATGAATTTTCAGCCCAAGCGATTGACCAGCTGCAAGAACTGATAAAAACAGCAAAAAAAGCGGGTGCCGATGAAGCCGATGCCTTGCTTGGAAAAGCCCATAGCGTATCGCATCAGCTAAGAATGGGACATTCTGAAGGGGTGGAGCGCAGCGAAGATTCACTGCTTGGCTTGCGGGTGATTGTTGGAAAACATCAAGCCTTGGTCAGCAGCAATGACCTTTCAAAGCAATCCTTTGATGGGCTGGTTGAGCGCGCGGTTGCGATGGCAAAACAAGTCCCCGAAGACCCTTATTGCGGGCTTGCCCATCAAGATCAGCTTGCGTCCAATATGATCGCCGCCAATCTTGATGCCGAAGACCCAGTTGAACCAAGCGCAGATTTATTGATAGAACGCGCAAAGCAAGCCGAAGAAACCGCCCTTTCCCATGATGGCATTACCAATTCAGAAGGGGCAAGTGCAAGCTGGTCCTTGTCGCGCATTGCGCTTGCTGGATCAAATGGCTTTCTTGGCACAAGATCTGCCAGCAATCACAGCCTATTTGCGAATGTCATCGCAGGCAGCGGGCTTGAAATGGAAAGCGATTATGATTATAGCAGCGCGGTTTATGGCGAAGATTTAACGCCAGCAAACATCATTGGCGATCATGCTGCAAGCCGCGCCTTATCGCGCCTATCCCCCAAGCGTCCGCCCACAAAAAAAGTGCCTATCATTTTTGATAAGCGGGTATCGGCTTCCCTGTTAAGCAGCCTTGCAGGGGCGATTAACGGGCAATCTATCGCACGCAAAACCAGCTTTTTACTGGATGCGCTGGGGACACAAATTTTTGATTCTGCGATTACCATCAGCGATGATCCCCACCGCAAACGCGGGCTTGCATCCAAATTTTTTGATGGCGAGGGGTTGGCGACTGCTCCGCGTAATTTTGTTGAAAATGGCATCCTAACCAGCTGGATTCTGGATTGCAGAAGCGCAAAGCAGCTTGGGCTTCAATCAACTGCAAATGCGGCTAGGGGGGCATCATCGCTGCCGCGTCCAAGCGTTGGCAATTTTACGCTTCATGCTGGCACGCAAACCCCAGAATCGCTTTATCAGCATGAAGAATGCGCCTTTTTGGTGACCCACCTAATGGGGATGGGTGTAAATGGGGTAACAGGCGATTACAGCCAAGGCGCAAGCGGATTTTGGATTGAAAAGGGCGAAATTGCCTATCCCGTCAATGAAGCAACGATTGCTGGCAATTTAAAAACCATGTTCCTTGCGCTAACCCCCGCAAATGATCTTGAATTTAAAGGCGCAACCAACGCCCCATCCGTGCGCATTGATGGGATGATGCTGGCAGCGGGATAATTTTTTTTGAAGGCTTGCCTTTTCTGCCCGAATCATTGTTTATGATTTTTAATTTATAGCGTTTGGCAGAAGTCAGAAAGGATTTGAACATGCCTTTGAGAATTAAACTCCCCTCACATGATCGGATCATTATCAATGGTGCTGTTCTTGAAAATGCAGGGGATTCAACCGTATTAATCGTGCATAACCGCGTTGATATTTTGCGCCGTAAAGAGGTTATGGCAGAACATGAAGCCACAACCCCTGCGCGCCGTGTTTATTATTCGTTGCAATGCGCCTATATGTTTGATGATGAAAGATCACGCTATATCACCCATGCGCTTGAATTTTTAAAACAATATCGCGATGCCGCCCCCAGCAGCGCAGCTGTCATTGCAAAAATTGCCGAAGAAATAGAAGAACAACGCTTTTACGGCGCATTAAAAGCAACCAATGATTTAATTGACCATGAATCCGAACGCTTGCAAGCCGCAACAGGCAGTGCGCAAGGAATTGCAGCCCCGCTAACCAGCGGCGAAGGGCCCATGCCCATTCCAGAACGCGGGGGCAAAGAACCCGTTGTAGAAGTAAAAAAATCAAGAAAAATCAAAGCGAAATAAGAAAACATTAAGGTAAAGCATCAAGCGAATTATCATGGCAGGACATTCAAAATTTAAAAATATCATGCACCGTAAGGGCGCACAAGATCGCAAAAAAGCACAGGTTTTTGCAAAATTGGGCAAAGAAATAACGGTTGCAGCCAAAATGGGCGGCGGCGATCCTGCCAGCAATGCAAGATTGCGGCTTGCGGTGCAAAATGCACGCGGAGAGCGCATGCCCAAAGAAAATATAGAGCGCGCGATTGTCAAAGGTGTTGGCGGCGGGGACGGCGTTGAATATAGCGAAATTCGCTATGAAGGCTATGGCCCTTCGGGGGTTGCAATCATTGTTGAGGTGATGACTGATAATAAAAATCGCGCTGCTGCTGAAATTCGCAATCTGTTTAATAAAAATGGTGGGTCAATGGGGGAAACGGGCTCGGTTTCCTTTATGTTTGACCGTTTGGGGGAAATTATCTATCCGCTTACCGCAGGCGACCATGATCTTGTATTTGAAGCTGGGCTGGAAGCGGGCGCGGATGATGTCACCAGCAATGATGAAACCCATGAAATTATATGCAGCGGGGATGATTTAAATAAGGTTGCAACCGCAATGGAGGAAAAATTGGGGGAAGCCGATAAGGTTGGGCTTACTTGGCGCGCCCAAAATCAGGTGCTGGTTGAAGATGATAAGGTCGAAGGATTATTCAAATTAATCAACGCACTAGAAGATAATGATGATGTTCAAAATGTCTATGCCAACGAGGATATATCCGATGAGGCACTTGCGAAGCTAGATGATGCTTAATGCTTTTTCCCTTAATTCCTTATGGCTTTAAAAACATCTTCTACGCAGCGCATCATTGGGCTTGATCCTGGGCTTCGCCATTGTGGGTGGGGCGTGATTGAGCAATCTGGCAATCATTTACGCTTCATTGCGTGCGGGCGTGTAAACCCACAAATTGAAGGTGAAATGGCAGAAAGGCTGCAGGATTTATACCTTAAATTAACCGAAATCTTTAACGAATATCAACCCGATAAAGCCGCTGTTGAGCAAGTATTTCAAAATAAAAACCCAGAATCAACTTTAAAGCTTGGTCATGCGCGCGGGGTTGTGCTGCTAAGCGCTTCATTAAGGGGAATAAGGGTTAGCGAATATGCAACGCGCAGCGTTAAAAAGGCATTGGTTGGAACGGGTGCAGCCGAAAAATCACAGGTGGAAGCGATGGTGCGCATTTTACTGCCGCAATCAAATCCGCAAGATGCGGATGCTGCCGATGCGCTGGCGGTGGCAATTTGCGACAGCCATCATCAGCATATTTCCTGACGCATTTTGTAAAATATAAGGCATAGATTAAGATGATTGGCTGGTTAGAGGGAAAATTCATTCAAGAAATTCAAAACGGGCTGTTGATGCAGGCTGGGCATGTGGGCTATATTGTGTTTGCATCCACCAAGACGCTGCAATCCATCCCGCGCGATGGCAGCTTATTTTCCCTATATATTGAAACCCATGTGCGCGAAGATCATATCCATCTTTATGGGTTTAAAAGCCCGCAAGAACAGGATTTATTTAAAACCCTATTATCGGTGCAAGGGGTGGGTGCAAAGGTTGGAATTGCCATTCTTTCTGCATTAGCAGAACACCAAATTCGCGAAGCAATTATTTCAAGCGATAAGGCCTTATTGACCCAAGCAGATGGGGTTGGTCCAAAGCTTGCCAATCGCATTATCTTGGAATTAAAAGATAAATTAAGCCTTGGCGCGCCGTTGCAAGGCTTAACAGAACAAACACCATCAAGCGCAAATCAACCATCGCAGCCGATTGAGGGCAGCAATTTGCAAGCAGATGCGGTATCCGCCCTTGAAAATTTGGGCTATGGCCGCGCCGATGGCTACCGCGCCGTCATTGATTCTGTAAAAGAAATGAATAATGATGGCAATGCACCTGACCTTGGCAGGCTGATTCAGCTTGCCTTGAAACGCTTAGCCCATTAGAGCTTGTAACATTATGGAAGCTTCAAATCATAATGACCGATTGGTCTCTGCAATGCCCCAAACCGAGGATTCAATCGGCAACAAGGATCATGATCGCGCCATTCGCCCGTTAAGCTTGGATGATTTTGTCGGTCAAAAGGCGGTAAAGCAAAATCTGTCTGTGTTTGTTGCTGCTGCAAGGGATCGCCTTGATGCAATGGATCATATCTTGTTTTACGGGCCGCCAGGGCTTGGCAAAACCACTTTGGCACAAATTGTGGCAAAAGAGCTTGGGGTGGGGTTTCGCGCAACCTCTGGCCCTGTAATCGCCAAAGCAGGCGATTTGGCGGCTTTGCTTACAAATTTACAGCCGCGCGATGTGTTGTTCATTGATGAAATTCACAGGCTTAATCCAGCGGTTGAAGAAATTCTATATCCTGCAATGGAGGATTATCAGCTGGATTTAATGATTGGCGAGGGGCCATCGGCAAGATCGGTTCGGATTGACCTTGCGCCCTTTACCCTGATTGGGGCAACCACCCGTGCGGGGCTGATCACCACCCCCTTGCGCGAACGGTTTGGCATTCCGCTTCACATGAATTTTTATGAAATTGATGAATTAACCTATATTATTGAGCGTTCAGCGCGATTGCTAAATCTGCCAATTTCAAGCGAGGGCGCAGCTGAAATTGCAAAGCGCAGTCGCGGCACACCGCGCATTGCAAATCGCCTTTTGCGGCGGGTGCGCGATTTTGCAACGGTGGATAAATCCAAATTGGTCACCCGTGAAAGTGCGGATAAATCGCTGTTAAGGCTGGATGTGGATGCGCTGGGGCTGGATGCAATGGATCGCCGCTATCTTCATTTAATCGCCGATAATTATGGCGGCGGGCCTGTTGGCGCAGAAACCTTGGCAGCCGCTCTTGGCAATGAACGCGATGTGCTAGAAGAGGTGGTTGAGCCTTTTTTAATTCAAAAAGGATTGCTGCAACGCACCGCGCGCGGGCGCATGCTAACCCGCAATGGCTGGGAATATTTGGGGCTTAACCCGCCGCGTGCCTTGCTGAATAATGACGCGGATTTATTTCAAACGCCCGCAAAGGCTGAAGAAAAATAGCCATGGGAAACGCAGCAAACCGCAGCCTATTTACAAAATCACGCCATCTGTTTGAATATGTTGCATTGCTTGCGTTGGCATTTTGCTTTAACGCAATGCCGCACGGGCTTGCGGCGCGGATTGCAGGCAGCATTGCTTATGGGATCGGGCGTTTTACAAGGGGACAAACCGCTGCGCTTAATAATCTTAACCATGTTTATCCAGCCATGAGCATCAGCGATAAAAAGCGGCTTGCGCGCAATATATGGTATCATTTGGGTGCTGTTTTTGCCGATTTTTGCCGAATGGGGCGCATTAGCAATCGGTTAGATCATTTTATCACGCTGGAAGGCAAAGCGGTGATTGAGCGCGCCAAGCAGCAGCAACGCCCGATTTTACTGGTTGCTGCCCATTTTGGAAATTGGGAGGTTGGATGCTTGCTTGCCAACATCACGGGCATTCACCCTAATTTTATCTATCGCTCGGTGAATAATCCTTATATTGATCGCTGGGTGCAGCAAAAAAGGCGGTGTTTTGCAGGTGAATTGCTGCCCAAAGGCGCAAATACGGCAAAGCAGCTGGTGCGCGCTTTCTTAAAGGGCAAGGATAGCGGCTTTATGTTTGATTTAAAATTCAATGCTGGCAAGCCAATTTCATTTTTTGGTGCTAAATGCATGACCGCAATCACCCCGCTTGAGCTTGGCTTGAAGCATCATTATCAACTGGTTTTATGCCATTGTGTGCGCCATGATCAAGGCTTGTGGCGTGATCCCAAATTTACCATTACACTTGAAGCGATGAATGATCCTGAAAGCGCCGCTGATCATATCCAAGATGACGCGCTTGCGCTTGCCATTTGGGCGCATCAACGCTTGGAAGCTTGGATTAAACAACATCCCGAACAATGGTTATGGTTGCATCGAAGATGGGGATAGATACAAAATCGCAAGATCAAGCTGCCATTTTGGTCACCGCCCAAGATCAGGTGCTATTATGGTTTGATGATCAAAAACATCATATAGTGACCCCGCAAGCATTTGTTAATTTGCTGCATAAAGGAAAAACGCCCCGTTTGGTTTTTTGCCATCATTTGGCGAATATCACCCATTTGGGACTGGCAAAAACAAAAAATTCACGCGGGGATTCTGCGGTACTTTATGGCAGTGATGTGCTTGAATTATTTGCCTTTGTGCGCCCTGCCCGCTTTTGCCTGCCAACCATTGCTGGCGTGATGCAGGCTTGCGGGATTGACCCTGTTCAAACACCGCAATTAACCGATCAAGCGCGCGGCTTAAAACAGGCAATCGCAATGCTGCTGGAACAATTTGAGCAATCGCTGATCCCCTTGGATCATAAGGCAAAAAACAGACTTTATGATTTAATCAAAACCATGCAAGCCGCAGGGTGGGCATGGGCGCAAGATTTGCTTGCTTTATTTCCTGATGCGTTTAAAAATAACAACCAACCATCTGATAATAAACAGCAAAAACATATTTTTGTGGGGCTTGATATATGGCAAGATTTGGCAGAATGGCAAGAGCAGCCGCCCTTACCTGCCCCTGATAATCAAGCAATTAGCCCCGAGGATGCAAGCGCAAGGCTTGCTGATTTGTTAAATTTAAGCGATCCTTATTTGGCAGGAAAACATCTGGAAGATCGCCCTGGGCAAACCGATTATGCGCAAGCAATCACCCCTGCATTTCAGCCTAAGCAGCATGAAGATCAAGCCAATTTGGTGCTGGCTGAGGCTGGAACGGGGGTTGGCAAAACGCTTGGCTATATTGCCCCTGCATCCTTATGGGCAGAGCGCAATGGCGGCGCGGTATGGATTTCAACCTTCACCCGCAATTTGCAGCAACAAATTTACAAAGAATGCGATCGCTTATTCCCCAACCCCGCCGAAAAAGCAAAGCGGGTGATTGTGCGCAAGGGGCGTGAAAATTACCTGTGCCTGTTAAATTATGCGGATGAAGTATCCAGCCTTGGGCTTTTTAAGCAAGATTCGATCGGAATGGGCTTAATTGCGCGCTGGATCGCCCATACGGTGAATGGCGATATGACGGGCAGCGATTTTCCAAGCTGGCTTGGCGATATTATTGATTCGCAGCGTTTGGCGCGGCTGCCTGATCGGCGCGGGGAATGTATTTATTCGCTTTGCCCGCATTATAAGCAATGTTTTATTGAACATGCAAAACGCCAAGCCAAAGAAGCCGATATTGTGATTGCCAATCATGCGCTGGCAATGACTCAGTTTTTAAACGAAGATGTTGATGATCAAAGCGTTATTCGCCGCTTTGTGTTTGATGAAGGGCATCATCTGTTTGATGCTGCCGATAATGCGTTTGCGCTTTATTTTACAGGCAGAGAGATTGCGGAAATGCGGCATTGGGTCAAAGGGCCAGAGGGCAAGGGGCGCAAGCGCGGCAAGGGCATCATGCAGCGTTTGGAAGAATTTATCATTACCGATCCAAATGAACAAGAAGCGCGGGCTGCGCTTGAGCAATTAATTCAAAATGCAAGCTTGCTGCCCTTGATTGACTGGCGCAACACGCGCCCTGAATATTTACGCGGGATTAACCCTGTGCCAACCAACGCAAACCCCGTTGAAGCCTTGCTATGGACCATTCATGGCGAGGTTTATAAAAATAAATCAGGTCAAATGCAGGGTTTTGCCCTAGAAAGCCCAATCCATGAGGCAAGCCCCGATTTAAAAGCCCTGATTCTGCAATCGATTGACATGCTTGCCAGCATCAAAAATCCTGCTGAATTATTGGTTAAATTATTACATAAGCGGCTTTCTACTGATATGGAGGGGCTGGATCAGCATTCCCGCTTGCGGCTTGCCCAAATCATAAGATCAATGGAGCGGCGCATTACCGATCATATTGCCACATGGATGGATATGCTTAGCGATATTATCAAGCCAAAAGACAGTCAATTTGTGCGCTGGTTTGGCATAGAGCGCGTGAATGGCATGGATTATGATTGCGGCATTTATCAACATTGGCTTGATCCCAGCCTGCCCTTTTCAAAAAGCATCATTACGGGGGCGCATGGCGTGGTGATTACATCGGCGACCCTGACCCAGTCCCCGCCTGCTTTAACTGATGCAGCCTTAACTGATTCTGGGGATAATCATCTTTTTAATCAGTGGGATTTTGCCCAAATGATTACAGGGTCAAATCATCTTAGCAGCCCCGCTTTACAAATTAAAACCCTGTCGCCATTTGATTATCCAAATCAAACCAAAATCATCTTAGTGCGCGATATTGACAATCAAGAAATGGATCAAATTGCATCCGCGATGCAGCATTTATTCATGGCAGCAGGCGGCGGCGGCGTTGGGCTGTTTACGGCAATTGGCAGGCTGCGCGCGGCGCATCAACGCATGATAAACCCCTTAACCCAAGCTGGCTATAATCTTTATGCGCAGCATGTTGACCCGTTTAGCAATCATAATTTAATTGATATTTTTAAATCAGAAGAAAATGCCTGCTTGCTTGGCACGGATGCTGTGCGTGATGGGATTGATGTGCCAGGCAGATCCTTGCGGCTGCTGGTATTTGATAAGGTGCCATGGCCGCGCCCCGATTTATTGCACAAAGCCCGCAAGGCGCATTTTGGCGCGCAGCTTATTCAAAATGCCCCGCAATCCAAGAATGCATCAAGCATTTATGATGATAAAGTCGTTAGCCAGAAATTAAAGCAAGCCTTTGGCAGGTTGGTACGCAGAAAAGATGATAAGGGCGTTTTTGTCATGCTGGATAAACGCTTCCCATCAAGGCTTCATGGTGCGTTTCCTGAAGGGGTTCAAATTGAAAAGCTCGGCATTCGCGATGCCATTTCGCTCACCTGTGATTTTTTGGGGCGTGATGTTCTTTGAATATCTTTAGATATATTTTACTTAAATTAGATTGAAATCAATTTAAGAAGAAAATGGTGGCGGATCAGGGATTTGAACCCCGGACACAAGGATTATGATTCCTCTGCTCTAACCCCTGAGCTAATCCGCCATAAGGTAACATCATCAAATAAGGCAAAATTTCCTTAAATAAGAATGATTGGTTCATAGCGAAGCTTTGCTTGAAATGCAAGTCTTTCTTGCTGGTTTCCACTTAGTTTTTATGTCACCCAAACATAACATGAATAAGCTGCGCTGGATCAAGATTGGCAGGGGGTTTATTCTTGGTGATTAAGCCTTGCCAGCGTTCCAGCTGCGCAAAGGCTTCAGCGGCGGTAATTGGTGCAAAATAATGATCATAGGCCGCTTGCTCTAGCGGGCTAAATGAAAAGGCTTTTTTGTCATTGCTAAGCTTATATTTACACGATTGCATCGCCCAAAAGCTTAACATTTCACCAAATAATGAAAAGCGTTCCTTGCCCATATTGCCTGTCATTTGAATCGCCAGGCTTTTGCGTGCATTAAAATTATCTGATTTGGGTGTGCCAAGCATTGAAAGCATGCTGTTATAAATCAATGCGCCATCAAGCCTTAAAATTTTCAAAGCGCGCCCTGCGCTTCCTTGGGCAAGCGGCAGAACAGCACCGCTATCGCTTGGGGGGCTTGCTTGATAATGATCGCCCAGAATATCCATAATGACATTATTTTGCAGCGGTTCAAGCACCAGATTCCGACAGCGTGATCGAATGGTTGGCAGCAATCGCCCTGCTTGATGGGCAATCAGCAGCAGCATGGTGTTTTTTGGCGGCTCTTCTAGTAATTTTAACAATGCATTTGCAGCTGCATTGGTTAAATCATTCGCACTGTCAATGATGATGATCCGCCATCCACCACTGCCTGCGGTAAGGCTTGTAAAATGCAATAATTCACGAATTTGATCCACATTAATCTGGGTCTTATCCTCCAGCTTGGCAATATAGCGAAAATCATTATGCGCGCCCTTAACCAGCTGATCAAATAGGGGGGAATATTCAGGAATATCAAGGCTGTTTGGCAGTGCGTCTGTTTGTTGATCTGTAAAGCCAAGCCCCATTTCAGGCACAGAATTTGACCCAAAATGCAGAATAAAACGCGCAATATGAAATGCTAAGGTCGCTTTGCCAATGCCTTGTGCGCCTTGAAGCAACCACGCATGATGCGGGCGTTTATGATTCCAGCTTTCCAAAAATTCGGTTATTGCATGATCCTGCCCCAGCAAATTTCGGGTAAGGCCTGGATGGGCTTCATTCCCAATTTGCGCAGCTTCGGCTTGATTTTTGCGCGTTCTTGCGCCATTTCCCATGATTTAATCCGCTTCAAGCGATTGCATATGATTTGAAAAAGCGCTTGAGATTTGATCTGCCACCATGGGTTCGGGTTGATCAGCGTCAATTTTTACGATGCGGCGCGGCGACAAGCGCGCCAATTGTTCAAAATAGGCAGCAACCCGCTGATGAAATTCGGGTCCTGCATTTTCAAAACGATCATCAGCCTGTTTGAGCGCGGAATCACGCGATTTTTCCTGATCCTGCAGACGGTTTTGCGCGCGCTTCAAGCCTTGTTCTGGCGGTAAGGAGAGGAAAAAAGTAAGGTCTGGAAAAAAATCATCCATCAAATGCAAATGCAATTTCATAATCCATTCGGCATCCACCCCGCGCGCGCCACCTTGATACGCCAAAGTGCTATCATGGAAGCGATCACATAGCACGATCTTGCCTTGCGATAAAGCGGGGCGAATGATTTTTTCAACATGATCCATTCTGGCAGCATAAATCAGCACGGTTTCAGTTTTTGGGGAAAGATCAAATTCATGCCCATATTTTATAAAGTTACGCAAATGCTCTGCGCCTTTTGTCCCGCCAGGCTCACGGGTGGTGACGACCTCGTGTCCTTTGCTTTGCAGCCATGCTGAAAATAGCGTGATTTGAGTGGTTTTTCCCGCTCCCTCGCCGCCTTCAAAGCTGATAAACTGCCCGTGCGCCATTAATTTTATTCCCCCAAAAAGATATAGCGCAGCCCTGCCATGATTTTGTTAATGCCGCCGATGGCTTCAACATTATTTGCCGCAATTAACGGATAGCTTTGCATTAAGCGATCTGCGACTTTCAGCTGTAGCTGGGCAATATTATCCCCCGCCTTGATCGGGGTTTCAAGCGGCTGTGTGCCATTAATGTGAAATTCAATCTTTGAAAATTGATCACGCGGCAAGCTGATTGCAACATCTTGATCCAAGATGGCTTGAACCTGATTTTGACTTCCAAGCCAAACAGGCACTTCGGTAAGGCGTGTGCCTTTCGAGAAAAATTTATAATGCCCCCAATGACTATAGCCCCATTCCATCAAACGGGCGGCTTCTTCGGCGCGCGCTTTTACTGATTCCATCCCATGAATGACCATCACCAAGCGCCTGCCATTGCGCGTGGCAGATGCGGTAAGCCCGTAACCTGCCGCTTCTACATGCCCTGTTTTTAAGCCGTCCACCCCTGCAATTTTACCCAAAATCGGATTTCTGTTGAATTGGCGGATATTATTATAGGTAAATTCCGTTTGCTGATATGTGTCATAATATTCTGGAAAATTATTAATCAGCGCGATGGCAAGCGTGGCAAGATCGCGCACTGTGCTGTAATGCCCTTCTTCTGGCCATCCGCTTGGGTTTAGAAATTGCGTATTATTCATGCCAAGTTCACGCGCTTTTGCGCTCATCAATTCGCCAAATGCCGCTTCTGATCCTGCAATCGCTTCGGCAGCGACGATGGTTGCATCATTGCCAGATTGAACGATGATCCCTTGAATTAAATCTTGCACCGTGACTTGCTTGCCAACTTCAACAAACATTTTTGACCCGCCCTTGCGCCACGCTTTTTCTGATACCGTAAATTTATCTTCCATTGATAAGATGCCGCGCTTTAGCTGGTCAAAAATAATATAAGCGGTCATCATCTTGGTCATGGATGCAGGGGCAACCTGCTGATCAGGGTTCTTGTCATAAAGCACCGCACCGCTTAACATATCAATCATAATCGCTTGTGATGCTTGTGATTGATATGTGTCTTGGGCGTTAGCCGAATTGATGCTTAATGCGGCAACAAGCAAGCCACATAAAAAAATCAATATATTAAAGTGATAAGCGTGAAGAAAATTCAGTCTTTTCATAAGCGTTGCGTTCCTTTAATCGATCATAATGCATTTTATAGATAAAAAAGGGCAGATTTACAAGGTCAGGATCAAGCCTATCCTGCCTATTTCAAGCTGGGGGAAATGATATGTGCATCATCAAAGCCCAAATTTTGCACGATATTTAACATTCTATCCGCTTTATTTGTGTCATAGATCGGCCCTAAGCGCACCCGAAATAAAGGAATTTGCGATTGATTATATTGTTCAATCAAGACGGGTTTTACCTTTTGTTCAATCCGTGCCTTTGCCCGCAATGCATTTTGATATTGCCCAAATGCGCCCGCTTGAATAAAAATCGCAGGCAATGGCGGTTTGACCTGCGGTGTGCTTAAAATGGCGCGCGGCTTATTTGCCATTTGATCCGATATGGTGCTTGGGGAAGGTTTTAAATCAGCTGCGGGTTTAAGCCCCAGCTGCTGGCGTTTTACCGCAATCATTGCTGATGATTTTGGCGCAGCTTGTGAATGTTGATTGTGGATTTTGGAATCATTTGCTGCCAAATTTAATGGCACATTGGTTAATTGCTTGCCCGTCACCAGCTCGGCAATTTCAATGCTTTCTGCTGCCAATATTTCAACCCGCACCAATGCCGTTCCTTTTTCAATCATATCCAAGGCTTCGGCAGCGGCTTTTGAAAGATCAATGATCCGATTTCGGGCAAAGGGCCCGCGATCATTCACTTTTACAATCAAGGATTTGCCATTTTCCAAATTTGTTACCCGCACCAATGACGGCATGGGTAAGGTTCTATGGGCTGCGCTGATGTCATTTTGATTGAAGATTGCGCCATTTGCAGTCTGCTTGCCATGAAAATTTGGTCCATACCAGGATGCAATCCCCTCTTCAACATAGCCATAATCGGTTTTAGGGTAATACCAAACGCCCTTAATTTGATAAGGTGCGCCAATTTTATAATATTCCTGCTCGGAAATGCGGGTTAGTCCCTTAAAATCAACAGAATCAACGGGCTTGCTGGTCATGGAGCTAATTTTCTTACTTGCGCCATTGATGAAATTAATTTCACTGCACCCAGCGACAATCAGCAAGGTTCCAATTAAAAAAATACGCATTTTAAAAAGCATAGAATCGTTCATTGTGTATGAATTCCCATCCGATCCAACATCGCTTTGCTTAAATGACCATCTGCAATCATATTATTTTCAAGCTGCCATTGGCGCAAAGCCCGCTTGGTTGCGCTGCCTAAGATGCCATCAATTCCCTTGGTGTCTTTGCCAAGCTTATTCAAATGGGTTTGAACCGCCAAAATGGTCGCGCGATCAAGCCTTATGTCATTTTTAGGGCGCGCCGCGCCTTTAATCACAGGCAGCGCATGCGGGGCTTTTATAAATCCATCCGCAAGCAGCCCGACCGCCAACGCATAGAAATTCGAACGATTCCACCGTAAAATCACATCAAAATTATCATAAACCATATATTTAGGGCCAAGATGCCCCGCAGGAATGATCAGCCTTGCATTAAAGCCTTGCGCGTTTGGCAAGGGCGCACCTGTAATGGTTTTGATGCCAAGCCCTTGCCAGTCGGACAAGGGGCGCATTTTGCTATAATTTTGTTGGTAATCAAAATTTGGCGGCAAGATCACTTCGCGCCCCCATCGCTGCCCCGCTTTCCACCCAGATTGCTGTAAATAATTGCCCGCAGAATGCATTGCATCTGTCAAGGAATGGATAAGGTCAATGCCGCCACCATCCGCATCAAGCGCAAAGGCGTTCATCGAGCTTGGCATAAATTGAAAATTCCCATGTGCGCCCGCCCAAGAACCATAGGCATTTTCAAGCTTTAAATCCCCCGCAACCAACAAGGATAAAGCATGGGTCAATTCCTGTTCAAAAAACTTACCGCGCCTTGAATCAAAGCCTAGGGTTGCAAGCGCGGGAATAAGATCAAACTTTCCAAAATAAGCGCCATATCCTGTTTCAATCCCCCAAAACGCAACGATGACTTCTGGGGGGATGCCGTAAATTTGAGTGACTTCGCCCAGTAAATTTTGATGAAGCTGGGTTAATTCCTGCCCGCGATTAAGCCGTTCTTGATTGATCACCCGATCAATATATTGCCAAAAGCTTAGGGTGAATTCAGGCTGCGCGCGGTCAAGCTCTATTACTCTTTGGATGGGTTCAATCGCGCGAAAGGCTTGCGCCACCACTGGCGGCGGGGCGCTGGCATAGTACCGCTTTAAATAATCTGCCGTCCATGCCTTGAATGCTTGCGGATCAACCATATCACCGTCAACCGATTGCGCCTGAATCATTGCGGGCGTAAATACAAGCCCCCCCAATAAGACAAGCCGCAAACAGAAAAATTTCATTAAGCGCATGAAACTAAGCCGCCTATAGCGCATGAAATAGCTGGTGAAAATAAGCATATAATTCAATCCCATTCTTTTCTTGCGCTGCGGGCAGCAGCAATAATTCTGCATTGTCCATCCGCCCCAAATTGCTTAATTGCAACATTTGCCGTGCGGCAGCTTCTGCGCAATCAATGGCAATTAAATGCGCGCCCATCGATAGCCCAATTTGCTCGGGACGCAAAAGCCAATCAATTACAGGCATTTTATGCGAAAGACAGATTTTTGAAACCGAATCTTCCAAATCAACGGCAACCACCAGCTTTGGATTGAAATTATATACCGCGCTAAAGAATAATTGCAAATTGCGGTCATATTTTTCCTCATGCTGCCATTGGCGCGCACTGATCAGCTGTTTGCGGTAAGACACCATATCCCCTGCGCTTGCACCAGCTGCTATTCTATCATCTGCTTGCGGGTAATAGCCAATTTGATTAAGGCTTGGCTTACCATCGCCTGTTTCATAAATCGAAAATTCAAATGATGCATCTTTTTGAAGCTGGTTCACGCCATCAATCAATGCCATGATTTTCATCATTTGCGGATCGTTTTTCGGGCGCAACCGATCAACCAGAAATAAAATTCGCTGCTTTTGTTCTGGTCTTTGCGCTTGCTTGGAATCGCCATCGGGGTAAAGCCTGACCAGCTTTTTGGCAAGCCCATGAAGATAAACCCGCCTTGCTGCAATCAGCCCCTGATTTTGAAGATGAAGCAGTTCCAAATGATGTTTGCACGCATAAGCAAGCGCAACATTGATTGAATCGGATAATTGGGCAAAGCGTTGATTATAAAACAGGCTTAACCATGGCAATGCAAGCGTTGCAGGCACACTATTTAAAAAGCTTAATGCCGCAAGCGGGTGGGTGTTGGGTTTTGAAACCAGCGCGCGGCAAAAGGCTTGCGCTTCGGGGGAATGATTGATCCAAGGGCGAATGGAATCGCTGATCATGCGGCTAAGCGGGATTAAAGCGGGCACAGATTTCACCACATCTTCTGCAAATATTGCAGGAAGATTGCGATCACGCCCAAGCACGCCCAGATATTGCCCAGCTGAAATTAACCACGCCCCGATTGCATTTGCGGCAATGGCGTAATTTTCATTGCGCACCCCTTCTTCCATTGTGCGCTGAGAGATAAAACAGATCGTTTGCAGCTGCGTATCCTCAATGCCATATAAATCGCGCGCTGGATTTAGCGGCAGGCTGTCAATCACCGACGCAAGCTGCTTTTGAGAATGCGGGCTGATCGCGCTTTGATCTGCCTGTGCTTTTGGCGCTTGCTGCGGATTATCCTTGGAATCAGCAGCGGATTGCGAGCTTGAGTCTGGTTGTGTAACCATTGATTTCATTCCATAAAAGATGATTTAAAATATTTTGATAAAATAGCCCTGATTCTAGAAATAAAACAGCATTAAATTGGCAATCTAATCCTGACCCTTAATCCCCCAAGCGGCGAGGTTTCAAGCTGGATTTTACCGCCATGCGCATTTACAATATCCTGCGCAATAGAAAGCCCCAGCCCCGTTCCGCCTGTGCTGGGATTGCGCGATTTTTCAAGCCTGATAAAGGGCTGAAAAGCGTGTTTGCGCTGATCTTCAGGAATGCCTGGACCATCATCATCCAACAAAATTTCAATGAAATGCTTAAAATCAGGAAATTGACTTTGATTGCTGCGTTTGGCGATATAAAGCCGAATCGTCTTTGCATAACGGGTTGCATTATTGATTAAATTATCAAATAAGCGGCGCATTGCAATTGGTCGTGCCATAAATGAAATTTCGCCCTCAAGATGGATGTCCAAGCTTACATTATCTTGCAAAAACCCGCGATTAATTTTATCCATCAGCGCATTTAAACTAAGCTCAACCGTTCGCTCTTCGCCTTGACCGCGCGCAAAGGCAAGATAGGCTTCGATCATTTCGTGCATTTGTTTCAAGTCGGCTTGTAAATCATTTCGGTTTTGATCCTCGCCATCCATCATTTCAATTTGCAGCTGCATGCGGGTAATCGGCGTTCTAAGGTCATGCCCTACGGCGGATAGCATATCGGTGCGCTGCCTAATTTGGCGGCGAATGCGCTCTTTCATTTGATTAAAGGCGATGGCAGCTTGGCGCACCTCCAGCGCACCTTCAAGCTTAAAGGATTGTTTATCCTGCAAGCCCTTGCCAAAGCTTTCTGCTGCTAATGCCAAGCGTTTTAAGGGTCTTACTTGATTGCGCATAAAAATCGCAGCAATGCCAAATAAAATAATTGAAGAGCCTAGCATCCATAAAATAAATACAATAATGGTTACGCTAAATAATCGTTTTCCTGGAATTTTAATATTTAAAACCCCTTGCGGCAGCTGCACCTTAACCGTTAAGGAATCGCGAAAATTGCGATCATCCACCCTGACAGGGCGCGCAAGCTTAGCCATCGCCCGCTCAACAATGCTGCCAATATAGCCAAGCGGCAAGGCTGGCTGATTGGGCAAAATCGCATCATCATCAAGGCTTAATGCTTCAAATTCAAAAGTAGATTTTGCGGTTTCTAACAGCTTATCTTGATCTTGTGGGTAAGCCTCAATTTGATCAACTGTATAATGTATTTCTGCGGCAAGTGAATTTGCAAGCCGCCAGCTTACCTGATCAACATGGCGATCCAAAAACACCCAAATAGAGATGATTTGCAGCAAAAGCAGCGGCAGAAAAATAATCAGCAATCCCCGCCCAAGCAGGCTGCGCGGCAATAAAAGCTTTATGTATTTTAAAAGATTCATTTAAACAGCATCATTCATCATTGCCTGAAGATATAGCCCTTGCCATGAACGGTGCAAATATGCCTTGGCTGTTTTGGATTTTGCTCTATTTTGATTCTAAGCCGTGCAATTTGAACATCAACCGCGCGGTCTCCGCCATGGATATTGGCAAATTTTGACAAAGCTTCACGGGGAACAGCCTTTCCTTGATGATCAATTAAGGCCCCCATCAGGCTAAGCTCATTGCTGGTTAAATGCAGCTTTTCACCTTTTGGATCAATCAGCTGCCCTTGCTTAGGATAATAGTGAAAGCCTGAAAATTCAATTTTCTCTGCTGACTGGAAATCGGCTTGGGGGGGGGCATTATGGCTGCGGCGCAAGATGGCTTCAATCCGCAAAACCAGTTCTTGCGGTTCAAAAGGCTTGGTTAAATAATCATCGGCTTTCAGCCACAGCCCCTTAATGCGCTGCTCGGTTTCGCTCATCGCGGTCAACAGCAAAACTGGCAGCTTGGATGTTTGGCGTAATTGCGCCAAAACTTCAAACCCATCAAGCCCAGGCATCATCACATCAAGCACCATCAAGTCAAAATCAACATAATCTAGGGATTTTAAGGCTTCAGCCCCATCGCTGGCGGTCGCCACAATAAAGCCTTGTTTGATCAGATAATTTTTGATTAATCCGCGCAGCCGCTCATCATCATCAACGACCAGAATATGATAAAATGCGCTCACCAGACAGGCTTATATGCGTCTTAACCCGCAAAGAAAAAAGCGAGCAAAGCAAGCAATAAAATAATGCCCGCCGTTGACCAGACAATTGATTTTTTCAAACCATCCCAAGCTTGAAGATGTGCTTTGCTGGCTTTTGTATAATCAAGTTCAGTTTCCATAATAATCGTCTCCTATAAATAAAATATGCTAAAAATGCCAGAACCACTGGATTTATGAAATGCCTTTGACATATTTAGATTCCAATAGATTGAAAGTCAATAGACCGAAAATTACCAAGCATCAAGGCGCAGCAATAATTGGGCAGGTTTTTGGGCTTTCAACGCCGTCCAGCAAACCTAGAATGCATGCTTCAAGATTTTGAACAATAAGATCAACCCCCTTTGGGTTGGGGTGAATGCCGTCATCTTGGTTAAGTTCGGGGATTCCCGCAACGCCTTCTAGGAAAAAAGGATAGAATGGCAACTGGTGGCTTGCCGCCAGATCAGGGTATAATGCATTGAAATGATCGCCATAATCCGCGCCCATATTGGGCGGTGCTAACATGCCCGCAAATAAAATCTTTGCGTTGGTTTGATCTTTGATGATGCGAATAATATGATCCAAATTCAGCTTTGTTTGCTTAGGGTCAAGTCCACGAAGTGCATCATTTGCCCCCAATTCAAGCAGAATTAAATCATAATCCTGCCCTGCCAGCATCCATTCAATCCGCGATAGCCCGCCCCCTGATGTATCCCCAGATAATCCTGCATTTATGACATTAATGGGGGCCATCATCGCATTTGGGTCGGCTTTATTTAACGCTGCTTGAAGCTTTGCTGTAAATCCATTTTGCACAGAAAGCCCATAGCCCGCGATAAGGCTGTCGCCAAAGGCAAGAATTTGCTTTGAATTTTTCGCTGAAGTTTCAGCCCTTCCAGCCACAGTGATCATATAAATCATTGCGCATATTAAAAGCAATTTTGCATAAAAAAATGCCTTGCGAGATAACTTCTTAACATCGGTCATAACGCAAGGCATTCCATTTTATTTTGAACTAAATTAAATTGAATTTAGCTGCCTTTGGCTTCCTTAATCAAATCCAGTCTGATTTTTTCAATCAAATCATCCCAATGCAAACGGTCAGTTCTGCGGTATAATTTAATGTTTTTATACCATGGGCTTGTGGCTTGCTTTAACTGCCAGCGCCAATCAGGGGTTGTTCCCAACAGCAGCCATACTTTCTTACCCATTGCAGCAGCAATATGGGCTTGATAGCTATCCACCGTGATAAACAGATCAAGATTTTCACAAAATGCAGCCACATCCGCCAAATCGCGGCATAATGATCCCATATTGGAAATTAAATAATCAAAACCTGTATTGACCAATTCCTTTTCCGCACCGCCGCGTTGCAACGAATAAAATTCGGTGTTTGGGCTGTCTGCCAATCTTGCGACATGGCGCAGCGGCAAAACGCGATTTGGATCAGGCACACGGCGACTTGCACCATTCCACACGATCCCAACTTTAAATAGGTCGCTGCGAATTCTTGGCGCTTGCGGTGCTTGCAAATAAGGCACATTTGGAACATTTGAAGAATTGGTATATCCAAGCGCGGAAGCCAAGGATGATAACGGCAAATGATCCCCCCCATAAGAACTAGGTTCTTTGGTAAAGGGCGCTAATTTAATCTTTTGAAATAACGGGCTTTCTTGGAACATCCGTGCGGTTTCAGCTGGAATTTCAAAAATAACATCAAGCCCTTTTTCAACTGCCAAAGGCACAAAGCGCGACATCATAATAATATCATTAAAACCAGAATCCGACCAGATTAGCACCTGTTTTCCTTTTGTAATGGTGCCGTCCCATTTCTTATCCATGTCATATCTGGGCTGTGCGCCTCTCATTTCCCAGCGTGCTTCAAACCCTGCAAGTCCTTCTTCATAATTTCCCTGCATTAATTGGGTAAGGGTGCGGTTCCATTTAAGATTGGGGTCTTTGCTGCCAAGCAATTCAGCGCGGCGCAGCGCATCAAGCGATTTGTCATACTCCCCCAAATCTTGATAGCATTGCGCGATGGAATTATAAATTGCAGCATCGCCAGCTTCAAGCTCGGCAGCGCGTTCAAACGCTTCCAAGGCTTCTTCCACCCGTGCAACACGCAATAGGGCATTGCCAAGATTGATCCAATTTGCATATTCTTCGGGTTCAATGCGCAGCGATTTTTTAAAAGCACCAATCGCAGCTTCAAGCTTGCGGGTGATAAATAATAATGTGCCAAGATGCGACCATGCCCGATGATTGGTCACGGATTTGCGCACTGCCAAGCGGCAAATCGTCATTGATTTCATAATATCCTGTTCATCAGAAAACGCCTTGATCGCAGCAATGACCAATGCTTCTTCATCCAAATTCATAAATTCTGAGATATTATAATTTAATTCAGGAGCTTCTGGTGAAGCTTCATCGCCCGTTTCAATATTGGTATCAATATCTTGAACTTGAATATCTTGAACTTCAACCGCATCACTTGCTGCTGAATCGTTGGTTTTTGAATTTTTTGTTTTTACCATATCACTCATTTTTTCTTTCCTTTGCAATATCTTGTTGGTTTAAAAGATACATTTAGAATTATTAAGCTAAAGGATTCTTATCATGCTGGCAATGTTTTTTTTAACTTATCTGCGCGCCCTTAATTTCAAGGCACTATCTTTTTTAAAATATCGATTCCTTGCTGGTTTAGAAAATGCAGCATATCGATGAATATCCAATTTTCCGCAAGCTTATCGCCATCGCGTCGATAAATATCCACAACCCGCATATCGGCTGGTTGGTGGGTGGCTGGAAGCCCCATATAATCGCCGATTGGGGTTACCGTTAAATTGGGCCAGCCAAAAAAGCCGCCAAAATCCCCCTCAGCCAGCCTGCAAATATGCCCGTTAAATTTGCGATCCGCTATTTGGGTGCGAAAGGGTTTTTGATGCTGTTCAATATAGCGATCAATGCCATAGGTCGCACCGATCCCCTCTGGTCCCCACCAGATCATATCATCATGCCATGTGCGGGATAATTCTTGCTGCGGGGTAAGCGCGCCATGATCATTAATATCATTAATCATCCTGTTGATTAAGGCAAGGGTGGCGTTGCCCGCATTCCGATCCGCATCATCAAATAGCAGCCCATCATGGGTGGCAGGCCCTGGCTGGATCAGATGCTGCCCCGTTTGTAGTGGCAGCGGATTTAACCCCGCTTGGCGCATCAAATGCAATAAATCACAAAAAAAGGCAGTTTCTGTAATTTTACCATGCTCTATCTTGTTAAATTCAGCATAGCGGATCATCGTTAATTTGCGGGTGGGGGGAATGTTTAAAAAAGGGCGATCAAACAGCACCATCAAATGCCCCATGGAAACCACCCACACCGATTGAAACCCATCAATTTCATTTTCCCCAGCCATAAACACATCTTGGCGGCGGCGTACTGTGTGAAAGGCATTTAAAAAGGGTTTCCAGAACGCATTTGCCACGGCTGGCGCGCCGATTTGTTCGTGAAAAGGGTGCATCCCGCGCCACAGCCAGTGATCTGCGATATATTTGCCCAAAACAGCATCAACAGAATCTGGCGTTGCGGCTGCAAGCGCATCATAATAAGCGCGCACCAAGGCTTTTTCTGCTTGAAAGCTCATCCTTTAATCGCGCCCGCCGTTAATCCAGATACGATTTGGCGCTGGAACACCATCACCATAATAAATAAGGGCGCAGTCACCGACACAACCGCAGCAACCGCAAACATCACATTGCCTTTGGTTTGGGTTGTGCCAAGGAAGCCCGCAATTTTAGGGATCATGGTTTGATTTTCCTTGGATAGGATCATCGCGGTCACCGCAAAATCATTATAGGCAAGCAAGAATGAAAATAAGCCCGTTGTGATCACCCCTGGCCACATGACGGGGATAATGACATGGCGGAACGCTTGAAAGCGATTGCAGCCGTCAACCATTGCGCTTTCATCAAGGTCTTTGGGAATATTTTTAAAGAAAGAATGCAGCATCCATAGGGTAAAGGGCTGATTAATTGCAATTAGAACCACAATCGCGGTGGGCAGATGCCCCCACATATTCAAATTAAAAAATACAGGCAAATAGCCAGAAACCAGTGTGATTTGCGGCAATGCGCGAAACACAAGCGCGATGATTAAAAACCAAAACGCATAGCGTTCGGTGGATCGGGATAAGGCATAGCCGCCAAGCGTGCCAAGGGTTAGCGAAATCATCACCACAAATACGCAGACAATCGATGAATTTAGGGCGGCACGCCAAAAGCCTTCTTTGATCCAAGCACCATAATAGCCATCGCCTGTAAAATGCCCGCCTGTTTCAACTTGCGTCAATTCGCCTGTTAAAGCAGCTGCCCAATCTGCCTTGGAGAAAAAATCGCCCTCAACCTTAAATGATCCCCATAAAGTCCATAAAAAAGGCCCTGCGGACAGGATGATCCAAAAGCCAAGCACCATCAAAATAAATAGGCTGAGATAATAGGGTTTTTGCTGTGCTTTATTGGTCATAGATTTATTTCTTTCCAAAATCGCGCCAAGTTCTAATCAGCACAGGCATCAACAGAATGACAATACAGGCAACCGTTAAAACCGATGTTGCCGCCGCCGAGGATAATTGCCGCGTTTCCCCGCCAAGATCATTATAAATCGCCCAGCTTAGCGAGGTTGCATGCGCAGAAGCCGCAAAGCTTACAATCGGTTCAAACACCCTGAAATTATCCATAATCTGCATCAATGCAATAAAGGTGGTTAGCGGCACAAGATGGGGGACAATGACATAGCGAATGCGCTGCAAGCGGGTTGCGCCATCAATCATCGCCGCTTCTATCGTGTCTGTATTTACGGTTTGCAGCCCTGCATAATACACAATAAAGGCAAAAGGCGCGCCGTGCCATACGCCATATACCATCAACATGATCCACATTAGCGGGGTGGATGCTTTAATAGACAAAGACGGATCGCCCGCCATGATTTGCAAGGTCGCCCCAACCACCCCGCGCGCATCCACCATCCAAAATAGGATAAGCGCGCCAACAAGCGGGGTAATGATCATTGGCAGCAGCGACATAAAGATCAACGGGCCTCTGATTGCGCGCAGCACACCATTTACCGCAACCGCAATCATAAAGCCAAGAATAATAACAAGCGGGGTAACGATCAAAGTATAGGTTAAGGTAAATGCCAGCGCATTATAAAAGGGAAGGTTAAGCATTCGCGCGCCAAATTCGCGCCAGCCATTTTTTGCCTGCCATGCGGCTTTAAGCTCATCAACTGCCAAATGCCCGCGATCAAGATAGGTTGCTGCGCCCGCAAAACGCCCAAAGGGCTTATCCTCGGCAAGCTTTGCAGTTGCTTCTTGATCGATGATCGTTGATTCGGTGCAGCCAAAGGGACCGCAATTTTCAACCGTCACAATCACTTGTTCATGGGGAACATATACGGATTGCATGACAATTGAAATCAGCGGTAAAAAAATAAAAAAGATCATCGCCAAGGAAGATGGCAGCACAAACATACAAAATGTTTTATGTTTCATGATCGCAAATGCCTGTTTAAAGAAAAAGAGGCGGCGGTTTAAATGCCGCCCCTTTTTAAGTCACTAAAGATTAAAAGAAAGCCTACAGGAAGCCTTTTTCGGTTGCTGCTGCGGTATAAGCCGCCTCAACATCTGATAGGGCTTGGGCTGCACTTTCTTTGCCTTGCAAGAAATCACCCAAATTATTGCCAAGCGCTGTATGCAGCAATCCCATAAAGGGCAGCATTGGATAAGGCTTTGCATTTGCGCTAATTGCGGCAAACACACCATCATTGACGGGTGCTGGTTCATAGCCATCAATCATCCATACTGCTTGCGACATGGTTTCATCATTTAAAATTGCGGGGCTTGAACCATGGGCTAGCGCAACAAAGGTTGCTGCAGCATCTTCATCTGACAAGTTTTTGGCAACCGTCCAGCCATCCCACCACAAGGTGGTTGCTGGAATATTACCGCCGCCGACCGTCATTGGGCCTGCAACCGCAATATTTTCATAAACTTCGGGGGCTGCGCCTTCATCATCCATCAGCACACCCATGCGTGATCCCCACATATTCATCAGCATCACATTGCCAGCTTCCATTTCGGCGTTGGTGGCATTTGAATCATGGGTTAGAAAATCTGGATTCATATATTCGGTAAGCGCTTTCATCACTTCCAAAGCAGCAATTCCGCGCGCATTATTCACTGAAACTTCAGCCGTTCCTGCTTTGAAAAAATCCCCGCCATGACCAATATACATATTCACAAATTCTTCGGCTAGGTTCCAGCCCGCTGCATAAGCCCCACCAACGGGATATTGGCTGATCCCAGCTGCACGGATTTTTTCCGCAGCATCAAGCATTTCTTCATAGCTGGTTGGCACTGCCGCCCCAATTTTTTCAAGCACATCCTTGCGATAAGCAAGCGTTTGCGCATTTGCCATAAAAGCAACCGCATAGATTTTGCCATCAATCGTAATCAGGCGGTGTTTGGGAATATCCGCGCCATATTTTGCAACCAAATCATCTAGGGGGCGAATCACATCCTCGTTAATAAGCGCAACAACCGATGAATTTGCAATGATCGCCGATGAATATTCAGCAGGGTTGCCTTTCATGCCAGGAACATTAATGGTTTGATGTTCAGAAGTTAGATTGGAAGTCACCGTCAATCCCTTGCATTTGGCTGCGCCATTTGCAACCGTATGAATTGCAGGAAATTCATTGCCAACAATGCTGACCTGCCCCGTATCAACGGCGCAATTTGCCATTTGAGCAGCTGCATGATTGCCCGCCCCCAAAAATGAAGCGCTGCTTAATACCGCAATCGCGGAAGCGAACCCTATTTTTGCTAAATTTTTCATCCTTTATTCTCCAGACCTTTTGTTTTTTGATATATTTATTAACGAAATTAATAAACCTGATTAAATCGGGGTGCAAGTTTTGCATACGATTGCATAGATATTATCTCTACACAATAAATTTGCATTTTGCAAGTCACAAATTCATGCTTAACAGGCAGAAAATTCATAAAAAACACTTGCATTTATGGATAAATCAAGGGTAATAATAATGCAATCGTATGCAAAAATCATATTAAATATCTAAGTGTGTTAATCATTGAAGGATGTCTGATGGCCGAAATTCAACTGCGCAATCTTTCCAAACGCTGGGGCGACTTTGTTGGCGTTCATAAATTTGACCTTACCATTGCGGATCAGGAATTTCTTGTGCTGCTTGGTCCTTCGGGCTGCGGTAAAACCACAACCATGCGCATGATTGCGGGGCTTGAAGATGCGTCCGAGGGGGATATTTTTATTGATAATCAACGCGTCAATGATCTTGATCCCAAGGACCGCAATGTTGCGATGGTGTTTCAAAGCTATGCGCTTTATCCAAATTTAAATGTCTATGAAAATATCCGCTTCCCGCTAAAGGTTCGAAAATCCGATCCAGATGAACAGGATAAGCGGGTGCGCCGTGCCGCCGACATGGTGGAATTAAATGATTTTCTGCATCGTAAACCCGCTGAATTATCTGGCGGGCAAAGACAGCGGGTTGCGCTGGCAAGGGCGATTGTTCGCCGTCCAAATGTGTTTTTAATGGATGAACCCCTATCCAATTTGGATGCAAAATTGCGGGTATCAACCCGCGCGCAAATTAAAAATCTATCGCATGAATTAAAGGTCACCACCGTTTATGTGACCCATGATCAAATTGAGGCCATGACCCTAGCTGATCGTGTTGTTGTGATGTATAAGGGAATTGTGCAGCAAGTTGCAACCCCGACCGAAATTTATGACCGCCCTGCAAATGCCTTTGTGGCGGGCTTTATTGGCAATCCTGCGATGAATTTAATAGAAGGTGTGCTTGAAAATGGCGTTTTTACGGCTGATAAAGTTAAAATTAGCGGACTAGAAGGCGCTGATGGCGCGGTTACCCTTGGCTTTAGAGCCGAAGATGCCAGCCTTGCCGATCATGGCGAAATTAGCGCACCCATCTATTCACTTGAATTGTTGGGGGATGCAACCATGATTACCGTCAAGGTTGGGGGCGCGCTTGTATCAATCAAAGCCCCAAAAACATTTCGCGCAAAAATCGGCGATGCCGTATCGGGCGCAATTCCTGCCAGCATTTGCCATTTATTTGATGCAAAAACAGGGATAAGATTGCATTAAAGCTTTTTTTAAAGAACATCATTAAGGATAAAGATCAATGACCATTAATTATCTTAAATCAGGAAAGCCCGAATCAGAACGCGCCGAAGATGATGCAAAAGTGCGCGCGGTGGTGGAAGCAACCTTACAAGATATTGAAGCACGCGGGGACAAGGCTGTGCGTGAATTAAGCGCAAAATTTGATGATTATGAACCGCAAAGCTTTCGTTTAACCGATTCCCAGATTGAAGCAGCAATGCAAAAATTATCAACCCGCGATATGGAAGATATAAAATTCGCGCAAAAGCAAATTCGCACCTTTGCACAAGCCCAGCGCGCATCCATGAAAGATATTGAGGTTGAAACCATGCCTGGCGTGATTTTGGGGCATAAGAATATTCCCGTGCAGTCGGTGGGGTGCTATGTCCCAGGGGGAAAATTCCCGATGGTGGCATCGGCGCATATGTCGGTGCTAACCGCAAATGTTGCGGGCGTGCCGCGCATTATTGCATCTGCACCGCCTGTTGATGGCGCGCCCCATCCTGCGATTGTTGCTGCCATGCATTTGGGCGGGGCGCATGAAATTTATGTGATGGGCGGCATACAGGCGGTGGGGGCAATGGCGCTTGGCACGGAAACGATCAAGCAAGTTGATATGCTTGTTGGGCCCGGCAATGCCTTTGTCGCAGAAGCAAAACGCCAGCTTTATGGGCGGGTTGGCATTGATTTATTTGCAGGACCAACCGAAACCATGATCATTGCCGATGATACGGTGGACGGCGAATTATGTGCAACCGATTTGCTGGGTCAAGCCGAACATGGCTATAATTCCCCTGCGATTTTAATCACCAATTCACGCAAATTGGCAGATGACACGATGGCAGAAATTGACCGCATTTTAAAAATTCTGCCAACCGCAGAGACCGCATCTGTAAGCTGGCGCGATTATGGCGAGGTTATTTTATGTGATGCTTATGATGAAATGCTGGCTGTTGCCAATGAAAAAGCATTTGAACATGTGCAGATTATGACGGATCGCGATCAATGGTTTTTGGATCATATGCATTCCTTTGGCGCATTATTTTTGGGGGCCCGCACCAATGTTTCAAATGGCGATAAGGTCATCGGCACGAATCACACTTTGCCCACCAAAAAGGCGGGGCGTTATACAGGCGGGCTATGGGTTGGTAAATTTTTAAAAACCCATAGCTATCAACGCATTGAAAGCGATGAAGCCGCAACGCTGATCGGTGAATATGGATCAAGACTATGTATGTTGGAAGGCTTTGTCGGTCATGCTGAACAATGCAATATTCGCGTGCGCCGCTATGGCGGCAAAGATGTTGCTTATGGCACTGCGGCACCCTATGGCACGGCTTCACAATGAATCCATCCGCATTAAAAGCACAAATTGAACCTTATCGGCGCGCCGCCATCGGTGCAGATAAAGCGGCGTGGCGCGATTCCGTGCATGCGCTTTTTGCACCAGATGCCATGCTTCATCTATGTCATCCTTTTGGGGATTTAATGGGGGCAGATTCCTATTGGGAACATTGCATCACCCCCTTATTATCTGCGCTGCCCGATCTTGAGCGGCGTGATATGATTGTGATGGCAGGAACAACCAAAGAAGGTCAAGATTGGGTTGGCTGTATGGGCAATTATATGGGAACATTCACTGCGCCTTTTTTAAACATTCCCCCCACAGGGCAGCTGGCGCATATGCGCTACCATGAATTTTTTAAATTGGATGCGGGCAAGGTGACCCAAATGCAAGCGATTTGGGATATTCCCGAAATGATGATGCAAGCAAAAGCATGGCCAATGGCGCCGCAGCTTGGCGCTTATTTATGCACCCCTGCGCCCCTAAGCCAAGACGGGCTGAATGTGGGTGATGGGGGCGTTTCAGATAATGGCAATCATGCTATGAACCATGTGATTGATATGCTAACCGCCTTATGTCGTTATCCCAATAATCCTGATCCTGCCATTATGGAGCTTGAGAAATTTTGGCATCCGCATTTTAACTGGTACGGGCCAGCGGGGATTGGCGCATGTCGCGGCATATCTGGCTTTCGCAACTGGCATCAAATTCCGTTTTTGCGCGCCATGCCAGATCGTAAATTGGATGCGATGGGCGATTTAATGTCGAATTGGATTGGCGAGGGGGATTATGTCTGCGAGACGGGCTGGCCCAATATGCGCCTGACCCTAAACCATGATGGCTGGATGGGGATTGCCCCTGCGGGCAAAGAAGTTTTATTGCGCAGCCTTGATTTTTGGCGGCTTGAAGATGGGCTTATTCGCGAGAATTGGGTGCTGGTTGATCTGCTTGATCTTTATGCCCAAATTGGGGTGGATGTGTTTGCGCGCTTGCATGAATTTAACAAAATGCGCAGCCTGCATCCGCTATCCATTCCATCTGGATTAATGATAAAGGAATGAACGCCATGACGCTGCCCGTTACCCCTTCTTTTCGCCTTGATGGTCGCCGCGCTTTGGTCACAGGCGCATCCTCTGGCATTGGGGCTGCGTGCGCAGTTGCCTTAGCTGAAGCAGGGGCATCTGTCACGCTTGCCGCGCGCAGCGTGAATAAGCTTGAAGCCTTGGCGGCTGAAATTAATCATGCGGGCATGACGGCGGATATAATCAAGCTGGATGTAAGCGACATTCAGGCAACAAAGCAAGCGATTAACGCCGCAGATCCCTTTGATGTTTTAATCAATTCAGCGGGGATGGCGCGCCATAGCGCAGCCCTTGATGCACAAGAAACTGATTTTGACGCGGTTAGCGATCTTAATCTAAAAGGGGCATTTTTTCTAACGCAAGCGGTTGCATCAAACTTAATCGCAGCTGGAAAATCGGGCAGCCTGATTAATATTTCAAGCCAAATGGCGCATGTTGGCGGGATTGATCGCGCGGTTTATTGCGCAACCAAGCACGCGGTTGAGGGCTTTACCAAAGCCATGGCGATTGAATGGGGCAAGCATGGCATTCGGATCAATACGATCTGTCCCACTTTTATTCTAACCGAATTAACCGCAAGCACTTTTGCGGATCCGCAGCGGCGCGCATGGATTGAAGATAAAATCAAATTGGGGCGGGTTGGCAAGGTGGAAGATATTATGGGCGCGGCGGTTTATCTAAGCAGCGATGCAGCTTCGTTGGTGACGGGAACTTCCTTGATGATTGATGGCGGATGGACGGCAGAATAATGGACGCGCGGGCTAGATGAATATCAAGGTAACCTCACAAGAAGTTGCCCGCCATGCAGGGGTCAGCCAATCGGCGGTCAGCCGTGTGTTTTCTGGTGCATCCGCATCCAAGGCAACCATTGCCAAGGTGCATGATGCCGCAAACAGGCTGGGTTACCGCCCAAATTCACTGGCGCGCGCAATGATTACAGGCAAAACGCGCATCATTGGGCTTGTCGTGTCTTATTTGGAAAATCAATTTTACCCTGTTGCGCTGGAACGGCTTTCAAATGCGCTGCAAAAAAGGGGCTATCATATTCTTGTGTTTATGGCAGAAAATGAACAGGAACGGGTGGAGGATGTCGTTGCCGAATTGCTTGATTATCAAGTGGATGGCATCATTACTGCTTCTGTGTCTATATCGTCTAATTTAACCCAGCGCTGCGCCAAATCAGGGATTCCCGTTGTCATGTTCAACCGCGCGCAGCCAAGGTCTGGACATTCATCGGTCACTTCCGCCAATGTGGAGGGGGGACGCAAGGTTGCAAATTTTCTGGTCAAAAGCGGGCATCACCGCATTGCCCATATTGCGGGCTGGAAAGGATCATCAACAGGCCGCGATCGCTTGCAGGGCTTTATCGATGGCTTAAAAGAACATGGGCAAGCCCCGATTGACATTATTGACGGCATGTTTAACCGCAACATTGCAGCCGAGGCAACGCAGATATTAATGCAGCGTCAAACCAAGCCCGATGCTATTTTTGTGGCAAATGATCATATGGCATTTGCAGTGCTGGATATATTGCGCCAAGGGCTGGGTGTTCGCGTTCCGCAAGATATATCGGTGGTTGGCTATGATGATGTGCCAATGGCAAGCTGGGCCGCTTATGATCTAACCACGGTAAGGCAGCCCGTTAACCGCATGGTGGATGCAACGATTGACACTTTGCTTGCCAATATACAAGATCCTGAATGCCCCATTCAAACCATAGAAATTGATGGACCGCTGATTATTCGCGGCTCAACCCGCAGCTTAAAAGGAGCATAAAATTATGAAAGGCTTTTCAAATCGCTGGAAGGATTTTCCAGATTACATTATCGGCATTACCAAGGAAATTTGGGAAGATCGCGGGGTGGGAACGCTAAATCATTATTATGCCCCCAATATTCCCGTAAGATCACCAATGGGCATTCAGCGCGGCAATCAAGCCGTGATTGCATCCACCATGGGAACAATTTATGAATTTCGCGATCGCCAGCTTTTTGGCGAAGATGTGATCTGGTCAGGCGATGCGGATACGGGGTTTTTATCGTCTCATCGTTTGATCACAACCGCAACCCATACCCATGATGGGCTATTTGGTAAAGCCACAGGCAAAAAATTCACCGCAAGGGTAATTGCCGATTGCGCTGCCAAGGATGATGTGATCTTTGATGAATGGCTGGTGCGGGATTATGGCGCAATCGTGCGCCAGCTTGGCGGGCATCCGCGTGAATTTGCGCGCGAATTAATCCGATCTGAAGGCGGGGTTGAAACCGCATCAAAACCCTTTACCCCCGATCAAGATGTGGATGGGGGCTATCACGGAAGCGGCAATGATCATATATGGGGCGTGAAATATGCTGCGACTTTACAAAAAATGATGAATAAGGAATTTGAGTGCATCAAGCATGATTATGATCGCGCGGTGATAGCCCATTATGCTGGCGGGGTTGCGGGATTATCATGGGAATCAGTCGAAGATTTTTGGCTGGGCTTGCGATCATCCTTTCCAAATGCAATGTTTAAAATTCACCATCAAATTGGCATGGAGGGCGATATGCTTCCCCCCCGCGCGGCGATAAGATGGTCGCTTGACGGTGTGCATGATGGGCTTGGGGCATTTGGCAGACCCACAGGCGCAAAAGTGCATATTATGGGGATGTGCCATGCAGAATATGGTCCATTTATAACCAATGGCGAAAGCGGGGAGGCGACAATCCGCCGCGAAACCGCACTTTATGACGAGGTTGCGATTTGGAAGCAAATCCTAATGCAAAGCGGGGATATTTAATGATGTTGCAGGATATGGAACAGCGGATCGTTCGTTATGGTGCGTTAAAACCGTGCAAGACCGCCTTTATTGATACGCATACACCAGGATCGGATCAAAAAGAAAATTTTACGATCATTGGTGGCGGCGTATCTGAAAGCCCTGATCAGCATGTCCATATCAATATCCCGCATGGCTTTAACATTGGTGCAGCGGGTCAGCCGCCAAGATGTCGCAATTCGCTGCATGATCACCGCACCGCCGAAGTGTTTTTTGTGCTAAAGGGTCGCTGGCGGTTCTTTTGGGGACGCTGGGGGAATGCGGGCGAAGTGGTGCTGGAAGCGGGCGATATTTTTAACATTCCCACAGGCATTTTTCGCGGATTTGAAAATATCGGATCGGATTATGGCATGATTATGGCGGTGCTGGGCGGCGATGATGCAGGGGGCGGTGTCATGTGGGCGCCGCAAGTAATTGAAGAAGCCAAACAGCATGGCTTGATCCTTGCGGAAACGGGCAGGCTTTATGATATAAATAAGGGGGAATCCTTGCCAGATGGCATAAGCCCCATGCCAGTGATGACGGAAACAGAATTGGCAAAGCGAGGCGAGCCAACAACGGCTGAAGTCATTCCAAACCATGTTGCGCGCTATTGGGATATGGTTGCGCTTGCCGATCACCAGCCCGTCAAAGTGATTGGCGCAAAGGGTCTATTAAAAGATCGCCCAGGCTTTGAAATTGACTTTATCACCCGCGCATCATCTGGCAATGCGTCAAGCCAGCATCCAGAACCCTGCGTGTTAATGCCCGTAAAGGGGCATTGGCTGGTTAAATGGGGGCAAGATAATCATATAACCCTAGCCAAAGGCGATACGATGAGCATGCCTGAAAATATCCCTTATCAGCTTTCCCCCTCAATGATGGGACAGGCAGCCCTTTACCGCATTACCCGCACCAAAGATCAAGCAGGATTAACCAGCAAATAATCATATAAGGAATCATTATGAAACACATTAAAACCACCCATGTCGGATCATTGCCGCGCACCCAAGAAACCGTTGATTTTATCTTTGCGCGCGAACATCATAAACCCTATGAGCAAGCAGAATTTGATCAATCCATGACCCGCGCCGTACTGGAAACCGTGCGCCAACAGGTGGAAGCGGGGGTTGATATTGTATCCGATGGGGAAACTTCCAAGATCAGCTATGCAACCTATGTCAAGGATCGCTATACAGGCTTTGACGGCGATAGTCCGCGCAATCCCCCCGCCGATCTTAAATTATTTCCAAGCTTTTTAAAGCGGCTGGCAAATGATGGCGGCACCCCGCAATATGCGCGTCCCATGTGCGTGGGGGAAGTTACATCAAAAGGACAAGGCGAGCTTGAAAAAGACATTGCCAATCTTAAAGCGGCCATGGCAGAACATAAGGTAAATAAAGGCTTTATGAATGCGGCATCGCCTGGCGTGATTTCATTATTCTTACAAAATTCATATTATTCATCGCGTGAAGCCTATTTGGCGGCGCTTGCCGATGCGATGAAAGCAGAATATGAAACCATTATCGCTGCAGGGCTTGATTTGCAGCTGGATTGCCCCGATCTTGCCCTAAGTCGGCATATGCTGTTTAATGAATTGCAGGATGATGAATTTTTAAAGATTGCGCAAAGCCATGTTGAAGCCCTAAATCATGCGCTGCGCGATATTCCTGCCGATAAGGTGCGCTTGCATATTTGCTGGGGCAATTATGAAGGTCCCCATGTCTGCGATATTCCAATGGCAAAAATGTTTGATGTGTTAATGTCGGTAAAGCCAGCCAAGATATTATTTGAAACTTCCAATCCGCGCCATGGGCATGAATGGGAGGTTTTTCAAGAACGGGCAGCCGATATTCCAGATCATAAGATTTTAATCCCTGGGGTTGTGGATACGACCACCAATTTTGTGGAACATCCAAAGCTTGTTGCACAGCGCATACAGCGTTTTGTGGATATTGTGGGCAAGGATCGCGTGATTGCAGGGTCAGATTGCGGCTTTGGCACTTTTGCGGGCTTTGGCGCGGTTGATCCTGATATTGCCTATGCCAAGTTAAAATCCCTGGCAGAAGGTGCAAGCTTGGTTCAATGATCCCGCTGATTTTTTTGCCTGGTATGATGTGTGATGCGCGGTTATTTGCGCCGCAAATCGCTGCGATTACATCCCATGAAATTCAAGTGCGCGATATTGGCGCATATGATAATATGACCGCAATCGCCCACAGCATTTTGGCGGACGCGCCGCCCATCTTTGCGCTTGCAGGATTATCCATGGGCGGGATTGTGGCAATGGAAATGATGCGGCTTGCGCCTGATCGGATTGCGCGGATTGCGCTGATGGATACGAATCCGCAAGCAGAGCGCGCCGAAATATCCGCGCGGCGATTTGCGCAAATGGAAGCGGTTAAAAATGGCAAATTACGGGATATTTTGCGCGATGAATTAAAGCCAAATTATCTGGTTGAAAGCCCCCAAAAACAGAATATTCTTGATTTATGTATGGATATGGGCTTAGGACTGGGTGCGGGCGTATTTTTACGGCAATCGGTTGCTTTGCGTGATCGCTTGGATCAGCAAGACACATTGCGCGCTTTTAAAAAACCCGCGCTTGTGCTTTGCGGGCGACATGATATGCTTTGTCCCATTGCTTACCATGAATTAATGCATGATTTGCTTGAAAATTCACATTTGGAAATCATTGAAAATGCAGGGCATATGCCCACACTTGAACAAGCGCAAGCAACCAATAAAGCCCTTATTAACTGGCTGGAGGCATGATGAAAGACACATTATTAGCCCTATTACAAAGCGTGGATACGCCAACCGTGTGTAATGCGATTGAGGTTGCGCAAGGAAAGCGCGGCTTTAATGATTTTACGCGCGGCACCATGCTTGCATCCGACCCAACAGGCGTGATGGTTGGTTATGCGGTCACCGCGCAAATTGCTGCGCTTAGTCCCCCAAGCGAAGATGCGGCAACCATCCGCGCCCGCCGCATGGCATATTATAAAGCAATGGCAGAGGGCGCAAAGCCTTCGGTTGCAGTGATTCAAGATATGGATTATCCAAATGCAATCGGCGCTTATTGGGGGGAAGTAAATACAAATATCCATAAAGGCTTTGGGATGGCGGGCGCGTTAACCAATGGCGTGATGCGCGATTTGGGCGATATGGCCCCAGATTTTCCTGTCATCGCGGGCAGCATTGGCCCAAGCCATGGCTTTGTCCATGTTAAAACCATCAATCAGCCTGTAACCGTGATGGGCTTAACCATTAAGCAAGGCGATTTAATTCACGCCGATCGTCATGGCGCGGTTGTGATCCCCCCCGATATTGTCGATCAGCTGGAGGCTGCAATTAAAAAAATGCAAGATACTGAAAAATTAATTCTTGATCCCGCCCGCAATTCAAATTTTGATTTTAACGCATTTGAAGCAGCATGGGCGGAATTTGAAAAAGCCCGCATTTAGGATTAAATATCAGCGCAAGATTGGCTATTTAAGGGTGATCCAGACGGGGGTGTGATCGGATGGGCGTTCTTGCTGGCGCAAGGTAACTGCGACGCCCGCATCAAGCAGACGGTCATTAAGCGCGGGGCTTAGCAAAAAATGATCAATCCGCAGCCCATCATCTTTGAAAAAACGCCCGCCTTGATAATCCCAATAGCTATAGCCAACCGCAGGCGCGGGATTTAAGGTGCGCCACGCATCAGCAAGCCCCAAATGGATTAAGCTTTGATGGAAATGGCGCGATTGGGGCTGGCATAAAGCATCATTTTTAAAGCCAGCAGGATCATAGCAATCAATATCCAGCGGGCAAATGTTAAAATCACCGCCCAATAAAAAAGGCTGCTCACTTGGGATCAGCACATCTTTTACAAATTGATAAAGCCGCGCCATAAAATCAAGCTTATAGGTGAATTTTTCGCTATAATCATCAGGCGCGCCAATGGGGTTGCCATTTGGGCAGTAAAGCGAGAAATAACGCACCCCATTGATGCTTGCGGCAATGACCCGCGCATTTTCATCTTCGCTAAAATTTGGCAAGCCCTTGATCACATCTTCCATTTTATGCTTGGAAAGAATCGCCACCCCATTATAGGATTTTTGACCATAAAATTCAGCATGATACCCCGCTTGCTTAAACGCATCCACAGGAAATAAATCATCCGTCACTTTTGTTTCTTGAATTAAAACAATATCAGGTTCAAATTCGCCAAGCCATGGAATGAAATGATCCAGCCTGATTCTTAATGAATTTGCATTATAGGTCGCGATTTTTACCATATCATTCCCAGCCTGTTTCGTTCTGATTTGAATGGAATAAGGTCTAAAGCGTTAAATTGCCATCTTCAACGGCTGGGGCTGTTTTTGATTTTGGCTTTGCTCTGCTGATTTTGCGCTTTGGTTCTGATTCGCTTGAATCTGATGCAAGTGTGTTTTTAATCGCATCATCACCGCCAGTTTCACCAGCATTTGCACCATCATTTTCAGTCGCTGACTCTGTTGTTGCTTTCTTTGTTTTGGGCGCAGCATAGCGGCGGGTTGCGCGTTTAACCGCCGGTTGATCTTGCCCCGCGCCCTCCCCCGCAATATTTTCTGCGGCTTTTCCGTCAATACCAGCATCCGTATAATGTAAAGGAAGTCCGATTTCTGGATGAAACCCAGCTTCAACTTTGCTTGGCACTGCTGCGCCATTTTCTTCTGTATTATGCTCGCTTGCCCGTGTTTCTTTGGGATTGGTTTCTTTGGGATTAGTTTGCTTGGGTTGGCGGGGGGATGTTCTGCCCGTTCTTTTTTGATCCTTGCCAGCTGCTTCTTTTAAGCTTTGTGCATCATCATTGCCTTTATCGGTGGCGTTTGCATCCGCTGCATTTCCTGCTTGTGCTTGCTCGCGTTCATTATCCGCCAGCCAAATTCTGAAATAATGATCGGCATGTTGATAATAATTTTCCATCAGCACCCGTTCATCACTGCCGCGAATTTCGCGCGCCATTTGCTGATATTTTTCAAAAACTTGACGCGCAGATCCCTTAATGCGAACGCTTGGTCCAATCGAATCAAAATTGCCATTATTCGATCTTGCGCCCGCAGAATGATTGGCCCGGCCGCCACCATGACCGCCCCCACCATGACCGCCCCCATGATTGCGGCCGCGTGATCCCCCATTACTGCCTGAACGCGCGCCATCAGAACGGCTGTTGCGCGAAACGCGCCTTTTTTGATTATGATTGCTTGAATAGCCTGTATCGCCCACAATTACCCTCTTTGGTTTTGGTTATAAAATTTATGATTATGCGTAATGTTTATAATAATAATGATATTATTTTTAAATGCCTGATCCATTAACATTAAACATAAAAGCTTAATGCCAAGGCGCATAAAAGGATCAGTATTTATGTTTTTTGTAAATTTCACCGAATGTTTAATTGAGTTTTTAATGGAATTTTTAATGCCGCACCAAGCCTAGATATTTCGCGATCACAACAGATCAAGCATTTAAAATATATAGATCATTTATAATATATGGGCGGAAAATCAGTTTATTGCTCTATAATATGCTTAGATTACAATATATGCTTATATTTGGAAAATATCCATTAAATTGGGATGAAATAAAATTCAATCCAAAAGCCAATTTCAATTCAAAGGCCCGTTTCAATCCGAAAGCCCGTCTCAGTCCGAAAACCCGTGTGACAGGATTTTTGCTTTTGTGCCAAACAAGCATCTTAAGCGTTTCATTAAGCATATATAAACAGGTTTTATATTCAAGTTAAGTAATACAGTGATTTTCCAAGGCTTGTCAACATCAATATTTCTATTGACCTTATTAAGAAAAAAAGTGAAACTGGCATTCAATCATTTTTCAATTAAAGCAATGTTATGAATCACGCAACGCCTTTATTATCCTTGAAGGGGATTACAAAAAAATTCCCTGGCACAATCGCCAATGATCAAGTTGATCTTGAAATTCATAAGGGCGAAATTCACGCGCTGCTGGGTGAAAATGGCGCGGGAAAAAGCACTTTGGTCAAAATCATTTACGGCATTTTGCAGCCTGATGATGGCGTGATCTTGCATAAGGGGCAGCATATTGCCATCGAATCCCCTAATATGGCGCGATCCTTGAGAATCGGTATGGTATTCCAGCATTTTTCCTTATTTGATTCAATGACGGTGACGGAAAATATTGCGGTTGGGCTGCCGCTTGAACTTGCGGGCGGCGATCTTGCGGGGCGCATTCGCGAAATATCGGCGGCTTATGGGCTGTCGCTTGATCCACAACGCCATGTATGGTCACTATCGGTTGGGGAACGCCAACGCATAGAGATTGTGCGCTGCTTGCTGCAATCGCCTGAATTGTTAATTATGGACGAGCCAACATCGGTTCTAACCCCGCAAGAAGCCGATAAATTATTTGAAACGCTGGAACGGCTTGCAAGCGAAGGGGTTGCCATTTTATATATCAGCCATCGCTTGGAAGAAATTCGCAAATTATGCCATAAGGCAACCATTATGCGGCTTGGAAAGATCGTAAATGCGTGCGATCCTGCGCAAGAAACCGCAAAATCGCTTGCTGAAATGATGATGGGCGCGGTGCTTAAAACGGCGCGCAAACCGCCTGCCGATGATGATAAGGCGGCTTCCAGTGAAAGCATCCCGATTTTGAAAATCAACACTCTATCCGCCCCTGCAAAAGATTCGCATAGTGTTTCTTTAAAATCAATTCATATTGATCTGTTCGCCGGCAAAATCTTAGGAATTGCAGGGCTTGCAGGCAATGGTCAAAGCGAGCTTATGGCGGTGCTTACTGGCGAAACACGGCTTGCGCAAAGCCAGAATTGCCTGTTTTTCAAAGGCGCGCCGATTGATGATCTTGGCCCCAACCAACGCCGCAATTTAAAAATGGCCTTTGTGCCTGAAGAACGGCTTGGTCATGGGGCAGTCCCTGATATGAGCTTGTGGGAAAATACGCTACTAAGCGCAAGCACCACCAAAAATTTGGTTCAAAAAGGCTTTATCAATCAGCATAAGGCAATTGAGTTTGCCCGCAATATCATCACGCAATTTCAAGTTAAAACCCCTTCTGCAAACCATGAAGCAGCAAGCCTTTCAGGGGGAAATTTGCAAAAATTCATTATGGGGCGCGAAATATTACAAGCCCCCGAATTAATGATTATTTTGCAGCCAACATGGGGCGTTGATGCAGGGGCAGCCACCGCAATTCACCAAGCCTTGCTGGATTTGGCAAGCAAGGGAACTGCAATTTTAATCATCTCGCAAGATTTGGATGAAATTTTCACCCTAGCCGATGAAATTGCCGTGATGAGCGAGGGGGAGCTATCCCAGCCCAAGCCCGCCGCAACCATCAGCGCGAAACAGGTTGGGCTGCTAATGGGCGGCGCGGCCGCTTAACACAAGATGATAAATATTTTTAGGCCATAAACAGATGATTAAGCTTGAAGCAAGACCAGAAATAGCAAATTCAATGATCTATGGCGCACCATTATTGGCAGTCGCGCTTACCTTAATTGCGGGCATGATGCTATTTAACATATTGGGGGTAAATGCGCTTGAAGCATTGCGCATTTTCTTCATTGATCCCGTGACCAGCAAGCGCGGCATTGCTGAATTATTCTTAAAAGCAACCCCGCTAATATTGATCGGGGTTGGTCTATCCTTTGGCTTTCGCGCGGGGGTGTGGAACATTGGCGCAGAGGGGCAATTTATCATTGGCGGGCTTGCAGGTGGCAGCGTCGCGCTTTTATTCTATGAAGTTGACAGTATTTTTGTGCTGCCTTTGATGCTAATTGCAGGGACGGCAGGGGGGATGCTATGGGCTTGCCTGCCCGCTTTCTTCAAAACCCGCTTTAATGCGAACGAGATTTTAACTTCGCTGATGCTGGTCTATGTCGCCAATTTGCTGTTAAGCTTGCTGATCCACGGCCCGTTAAAAGACCCAGATGGTTACAGCTTTCCAGAATCACGGCTGTTCCACGATGCCGCCTTAATTCCCACCTTGCTTGGCACAAGATTGCATTATGGCGCATTTGCTGCCTTGATCATTGTTGGGGTTGCGTGGCTGATCCTATCAAAACATATTGCAGGCTTTCATTTTAAAACCATCGGGCAAGCCCCGCGCGCGGCGGCTTTTGCGGGAGTTAATCCCAAAAAAATCGTCTGGGCATCCTTTATGATCAGCGGGGCTGGCGCTGGGCTTGCGGGCATTTTTGAGGTTGCAGGCCCAATTGGGCAAATTGTGCCATCCATATCGCCAGGCTATGGCTTTACAGCGATCATCGTTGCGTTTTTGGGGCGGTTACATCCTGTGGGTATTTTGCTTGCAGGGCTTGTGCTTGCCCTAAGCTTCTTAGGCGGGGAAGCCGCGCAAGTTCAGCTAAATATGCCCAACGCCGTCACGGGCATATTTCAAGGCATGCTGCTATTTTTCTTACTTGCTGCCGATGTGCTGGTAAAATACCGCTTTGTCTTTAAATGATCATCATTGGCAAGATTGGCAAGATGGATAAAGCCCAGAAAATCGCGGGTGCATTGCTGCCCGCTGCCCATTATGCAGCTATCAGAGGCGGAATGGTGATAAGCGCATTTAAAAAAATGTTTTTGAAATAATGTTTTTATGTTATCATACATCTATATAAGGATTACTTATGGGTTTAAAAAAGGGGATGATGATGGGCAATATTCTTAGTGTAAAAACAGGCGCAGGGGTAAAAACAGAATCAAAAGTGACAGGGCGTGTTTCGAACAAAGCAATATCGAATGCTGCTCACAAAACGATTAATTCAAAAAAACACGCTTCGTCTGATGTGATCATTCCAAACGCAGCAACCATTTCCGCCATAGAGGAAGCGCGCGCGGGTAAATTGCAACAATCAGCTTCCCTTGATGCCTTATTTGATGATTTGAATGCGTGAGATTAAATGGTCAACAGCGTTTAAAAAAGATTATCGCCGCATTAAAAAAGGACGATATGCAAAAACGCTGGATAAAGAATTAACAGAGATTGTAAACCGCCTAATCCATGATCAGCCCTTGCCAGAATCCGCGTGCGATCACGCCTTAATTGGAAAATACAAAGATTGCAGAGACTGCCATATCTATCCAGATTTAGTCTTAATTTACCGCAAAACAGAATATGATGAGCTGGAACTTATCCGAATGGAAAGCCACAGCAATTTAAGCTTTTAAACAATCAGCGTTAGCAAGATTGGCAAGATGGATGCATAGCAAATTGTTTTAAGACAAAAAACTTGAATGTTGAAACCATTTAGGTTACACTTTATCTATGATTATACATATCAAACATAAGGGCTTGCGTTTGCTCTATCAAAAAGGAGATCGCAGTAAATTATCGGCAAAATATATTGATAAAATTGAACGCGTGCTTGCACGCTTAGACCAAGCAGAAAAGCCCGAAGATATGAATTTACCTAGTTATCGGCTGCATCCTTTGGTTGGCAATTTTAATCATTATTGGGCGATCAGCATATCAGCAAATATGCGCGTAATTTTTCGGTTTGAGCAAGAAAACATAACGGATATTGACCTTATAGATTATCATTAAAAGAATTTATCATCAGGAGCATTATAATGCGCATGAAAAACCCACCCCATCCAGGCCTTTCTGTTAAATATGATTGCCTTGATCCTTTAAAGCTTAGCATTAGCGAAGCTGCCCGCAGATTAGGGGTAAGCCGCAAGCATTTATCATCCTTAATTCATGGGCGTGCGCGCATATCGGCTGAAATGGCAATTCGTTTGGATAAGCTGTTTGGCGGCGGCGCAGAAACTTGGTATAAAATGCAAACCGCCTATGATTTGGCGCAAGCGGCTGCATCTGAAAAGGACATTATCGTTATCCCGCTTGTTCCTGAAACCAGTTGAAGGGGTTGATAGCTGACTTTAAACAATCAGCGTTGCCCCATATTTGTTAAGGCAAGATTGGCTTGATTTAAAATATCCCTTGCGCGCTGCCATGCTGGCGATTGACGGGGAAGCTGCTGAATCGCGCGTTCAGCTTGCTGTTTGGCGCGCTTTGCATCATTGGTGCGAATCGCCGTTTCAGCAAGGGTTAGGGTAAGCAGCGGCATATTGCCCTGGCGTTCATAAATAATGCCAAAATTGCGCCATAAGGTTGGGGAATTGGGTTCATATAAGCGCGCCGCCTCAAGCTGTTCCAGGGCGCTTGCATGTTTTGTTTCATCATTCTGCCTGATCAGGGCTTCGGCAAGCTGAATACGGATTAAACCTGCCCATGGCAGCAATTCAACCGCTTGTGCATAAGCTTCTGCGGCTTTGGTTAATTCCCCCGCATCTTGGTAAATATCCCCCTTTAATTCAATTAAAAAAGGATCGTCTGGATGCTGGTCAATCAATATGTTAATCGCATCAATTGCCTGATCAAATTGGGCAAGCCGCATATGGGCAATCGCGCGCGCCATATAGCCATATAAGGATTGATCACTTATGGGATATTGGCGCAAAACCACTTCTGCGGGTTCAAGAAAAGCGGTTAATTTAACCCGCATTCTTTCGTGCAAATGATAATAGATGGCGGGCATTTTTTCCCCTGCCACCGCTGAATGCGCGCCCTCATGCACTAAAAATTCCAAGCGTTCTTGGGTTAGCGGGTGGGTTTGCTGGTAAGGATCGGGGGCTGCGCCTTGATATAATCTTGATTTGCGGTCTAAGCGTTCCATAAAGTGCGTCAGCCCATTGGGGTCAATCCCTGCCTTATTCATAAATTCAACCCCGGCTTGATCCGCTGATTGCTCTTGAACACGGCTATAGGCAAGAAAATCGCGCTCGGCAACAGTAAGCCCAAGCGATGATGCAGCAAGCGCAATATCCGCCTGCCCCGACAATACCGCAAGCGGCACACCAACCAATAAGGATGCAATGGTTGCTTTTTTCGCGCGGTCCATGCTTTCATGCAATTTGGCAAGATGCCCGCCTGTGATATGCCCAACCTCGTGCGCGATCACGCCAATCACCTCTTCGGGTAATTCCGCATGGCGCAGCGTGCCTGTGTTTAAAAAAATCTTCTGCCCATTGGTTACAAACGCATTTAATTCATCATTATTGATGATAAATACCTGAACCGCCTTATAATCCAGCCCCGCCACTTCAAAAATGGGTTTTGAATATAGGCGAATGGTATTTTCAATTTCCGTATCGCGAATAAAGCTGATGCTGGCGGCACCTGCTTTATGCGCGATTTGCAGCCATAAAAACGCCGCCAACAATAGAAAAATGGTTTTTTTGTAAAAGGGCATCATCATCATTAATGTTATTTTAAGGCGTATCCCACTTGAAAAACGGCGCGGCACATGGCATGGATATATTAAACGCGCTTTGATCTTATCAACATAGGCTAAAAACAAATGAATTACAAACATCATGCTGCTTTTATACCTCCCCTATTTGGGCATAATCGGATGAAAACAGGTTTGATCAAACCTGTTCTGGTTGGGCTTAGCGTGATGTTAAGCGCTTGCGGGTTTGCACAGCAAGATCAATTTGGAAAATCAGGGATTGTATCGGGCTTTTATGGCGGGGTTACCGCAGACGAACCCCATGCGGTATTGGCAGGCGAAAATATTCTTGCCCAAGGCGGAAGCGCCGCAGATGCGATCATCACCATGGCATTTGTGTTATCCGTGACCAAACCCTCCAGCGTGTCATTGGGCGCGGGGGGCGCATGCGTGATCCATGATCCGCAAATTGATGTGAATGAAATGCTGCTTTTCCTGCCCAGCTTTCAAGATGTTATGAAGAATAATGGCAAATTTCTTACCCCCCAGCTGCCCCGTGCGATGGCAGCATTAAGCGCGCGCTATGGCAAAAAAGACTGGCGCAGCTTGGTTAATCCTGCTGAAACGCTAGCCCGCCTTGGCGTAAAACTGCCCCGCGCCCATGCAGTTGATCTTGCGCTGATTGCGCAATCAGGCTTTACGGGATTCAACAAGGCTGCAAAAAGCATGTTTGCTTCCAAGGATGGCGCAGCGCTTAAAGAGGGAAGCTTGTTAAGACAGCCCGCCTTGGCAGCCACCCTTGCCAACATCAGAATAAATGGCGCGGGCGCACTTTATCAAGGCAGCCTTGCCCATCGTTTATTGCAAGATATAGCAGCTGAAAATGGCACAATGAATCAAGCTGATTTACGCGAAAGCCTACCGCAATTCTTGCCTGTGCTTACCCATTTAAACGGGCGTTATGAATGGCTGCTGACCCGCCCGCCCATGATTGGCGGCATTGCGCAAGCGCAAGCCTTTAATCTGCTTAAAGCCCTGCCTGATTATGATGATCTAGCGCTTGAACAGCGCCAAGATAAGGCGCGCGAAGCAATGGCGCTAAGCCTTGATCATAATTTAAAATGGGCAGAAAATCCCCCAGAAAGCTTTAGCGCGCAAAGCCGCCTAATCTTTAATGATCCCCCAGAATGGGGCGCGGTTTCACCGCCAGAACCTCCGCTTTATGGTGCATCTGGAATGGTGGCGATTGATCAAACAGGATTAACCATCGCGTGCGATTTCACGCTTGGTGCGCCTTATGGCGGGGGTAAATTAATGGCACAAACGGGCATTTTTATGATGGAAGCCCCAACAACGGCGGATGAGGCAATCGGGCTTTACGCGCTTTCCCCTGCGCTTGTCATCCATGAAGATACAAGGCTGTTCTTTTACGCACAAGCAGGGACAAGCCCGCTATTGGGTGCAGGAAGCTGGCTAAATGCTGAAATTTGGTTAAATCAAAGCGATAAGGGCGCTGCATTGTTAGCGGAAATTCCCGACAGCAGCTTACCCCAAATTGGCGGAAAACCCGCGATGGTGCATTGTATAAATGGCATGCCTAACCCCGAAATACAAGATCGCCTATGCGTGATTGATCTGCATCCATCCGCCCACAGCATTGCGCGCCAACAAATTATTAGCCAATAAAATCAGCCAAAATACTTAATTGCCGTCAGCGCAACAAATAACGCGACGGCAAGGCTGCCTGTCCAGATTTTAAAATCTCGCGTCAAGCGCATTTCAAGTTCTTGCATATCGCGTTTAAGCGTAACCTCAAGCGCTTTCATGTCACGCTTGGTTGCAAGCCGTTCTTCGATTAAATCACGCTGTTGATTGGCAATAATTTCAGCTTGCGCTTCAGGCATTCCTGCCTTCGTCAAATTCTTTACAAATTGATGCGTATAAAACACAATAGCATCCATCATTTTACCATATATCCCTTAATAAATATAGTTTATATAATGATGGTGGATATTAAGGCTTTCGTCAAGTGTGGTTTTGTTTTATGCGCCGCTATTTTGCACGCTCACGCGCCGCTGGAGCTGCGCTGCACTGGCAGCGACCCGCAGTCGCGGGCTTGAAAGCTTGTGCGCTTCTTTACGATTGAACAAGCCCCAAGTTCAACAAACATAAAGCATTATAAATAATGATTGCAAACTAAGCTGATTATGGTTAAAAACTGCATCATATCATAAAATTACATTTCATATAAGGTTTTAAAAAATCCCATGCTTATATCTCCTGCATATGCCCAAGCCGCCGGTGGCGGCGATCTGATCAGCGCATTTTTACCGCTAATCTTAATCTTTGTCGTATTTTACTTTCTGCTTATTCGTCCGCAGCAAAAAAAGCAAAAAGCGCATAAGGAAAAAGTCAATGCCGTTCAAAAAGGGGATTATATCCTGCTTGCTGGCGGGATGTATGGGCGTGTAACCCGCATTGATGGTGACAGTGATTGCTTGGTCGAACTTGCCCCTGGCATTGAAGTTCGCGTTCTAAAGCAAACCTTGCTGGATGTGATTGACAAGGATAAAGCCCCCAAAATGCCTGCTGCAAAAACACCAAGCAAGGCTTCTGCAAAATCAACAAAGGGAAAAGCGGCAACAGCAAAAACGCGCGCCAAGCCTGCGGCAGCTGCCAAAAGCAGTGAAGCAGAAGAAGCCGTGGATGCGGTTGAAATTGATGCACCTTCCCAAACCAATGATCAAGACAATGATAAGGCAGCTGATGCCGATTCAAAGGCAAAATCATAAGCATTTCAATCATTCATTCAGCTTAATCACTATAAATTAAGGATATTTTGGGGATGCTTGACTATCCTTTATGGAAGAAAATATTGGTCAGTGTGGTCTGTGCATGGGGCATTCTGATCAGTCTGCCAAATTTCTTACCCACAAATAATGTCTTTGATAATATGCCAAGCTGGCTGCCTGGAAAAACTGTTAATTTGGGACTTGATTTGCAAGGCGGGGCGCATTTGCTGCTGGAATTGCAAATTGAAAAAATCTTTGAAGCAAGATTGGCAAGTACCGAAACCGAATTGCGGCGTTCCTTTCGTGAAAATCGCATTCGCGCCCATTCTTTTCTAATTGATCAACAAACTCTTGGATTTACCCTTGCCAATGCAGGCGATATTTCCAAAACCATCGATATTGCGCGCGATATTAATCCCAACCTATTGCTTGATCAAAATAATGGGCGCATCACGCTTGAATTTAACGAACCCACCAAGCTTGATATTCAAACCCAAGCCCTTAATCAATCGATTGAAGTGGTAAGGCGCAGGGTGGATGAATTTGGCACGAATGAACCCTTGATCCAACGCCAAGGTGAAAATAGAATTTTAGTGCAAGTGCCAGGGATTCAGGATTCTTCCGCGTTGAAAGCATTGTTAAACACCACGGCACGGCTTACCTTTCATCTTGTGCAAGATACAGTTTCCGCTGATCGCGTTGATCAAATCGCGCCAAAGGCAGATCAAGTGATTTTGCCTGATCAATCCAATCCCAATCGCTATCTGGTCATGGAAAGAACGCCTTTTGTTGGCGGCGAAGACCTTGAAAATGCACAATCCACCTTTGATAATGGTCAGGCGGTTGTCAGCATCACTTTTAATGCATCAGGCGGGCGCGCCTTTGGCGAGATGACGCGCACCAATGTCGGCGGATTTCTTGCGATTGTGCTTGATGATCAAGTCATCAGCGCACCGCGTGTTAATGAACCCATATTGACGGGATCAAGCTTGATTTCAGGCAATTTCACGCTGGAAACAGCCGAAGAATTGGCGGTATTATTACGCGCTGGCGCGCTGCCCGCCCCCTTAATTTATATTGAAGAGCGCACAGTCGGGCCTGGGCTTGGCGCGGATTCCATCCAAGCGGGGCGCATTGCTGCCATCATTGGAATCATTGCCGTTTCCATCTTTATGATCGCCAGCTATAAACGCTTTGGCATTTATGCCGTATGCGCGCTTATTTCAAATATGCTGCTGATTTTGGCGGTGATTACCGCGCTGCAAATCACCTTGACCTTACCTGGAATTGCAGGGCTGGTGCTAACCATTGGGATGGCGGTGGATGCGAATGTGCTGATTTTTGAACGCATTCGCGAAGAATTAAATTTACGCAATAATGTATCAAATGCGATTGATACGGGATATCGCCAAGCCTTTTCAACGATCATTGATTCAAATTTGACCACTTTAATTGGTGCAATCCTGCTATTTTCCTTTGGCAGCGGCCCCTTAAAAGGCTTTGCGCTTACCCTAAGCATTGGGATTTTAAGTTCCATGTTTACCGCGATCATGGTGACAAGATGGTTTGTGTTAAGCTGGCTTCGGCGCACGCGCCCCAAAACAATTCATATTTGATCGTTAATAACCACAAATAACCACAAGGTCATGTTTGACCGCAATAACCACAGGTCATGTTTGACCGCTAAACTTACAGGCATTTCAAAAAATGTTGTTAAAATTAATTCCCCATAATGTTAATTTGCCCTTTTTGAAATGGCGTAAATTCGCACTTGCTCTATCGCTTATCTTAATGCTTGCCTCTGCGGGGCTGGTGGTTGGAAAGGGGCTTAATTTGGGAATTGACTTTCTGGGCGGCTCATTGATTGAAGTATTGGCAAAACCCGACACCAATATACAAGATTTTAGGGATCGCTTTTCATCGCTGGATTTGGGTGAAATATCGCTGCAAACCTTTGGTGCAGAAAATGATATTTTAATCCGCCTGCAACGCCAAACAGGCGATGAAACAACCCAGCAACAAGCGATTGAAATTGCCCAGCGTGCGATTGATGATCTGGTGATTGAATATCGCCGCATAGAATTTGTTGGCCCAACCATTGGCAGCGAATTGCGCAGCGCCGCAATTTGGGCAACCTTATCGGCATTGGCAGCAATTATGATTTATGTATGGTTTCGCTTTGAATGGCAATTTAGTGTGGCTGCGGTTGCAACCCTGTTCCATGATATTATCTTAACCATCGGGCTATTTGCCTTAACGGGAATGGAGTTTAATCTGGCGATTGTCGCGGCGTTGCTGACGATTGCGGGCTATTCCATTAATGATACGGTGGTTATTTTTGACCGTGTGCGTGAAAATTTACGCAAATATAGAAAAATGCTGCTGCCTGATTTGTTGAATAAATCGGTTAATCAAACCTTATCGCGTACGATCATTACCAGCCTAACAACCGAACTTGCATTGCTTGCATTGGTGGTTTTTGGCGGGGAAGTCTTGCGCGGCTTTTCAATTGCGCTGATGTTTGGGGTGTTTGTGGGAACTTATTCCTCTTACTTTATTTCTGTGCCGCTGCTGAACATTCTTGAACCTGACCGATCTGCAAATGAATAATGACTGACGATCCAAACCGCTTTTCAACCAAATATTTGCCTGTTGATATTAATTATGTCAAAGCGGATCGCGATTTAATTGTTACCTTTGATAATGGCGTGGTTTATAAATATCCTGCGGAATATTTACGCGTTTACAGCCCATCTGCTGAAGTTCAAGGTCACAGTCCCGAACAGCGTAAATTGGTTGATGGCAAATCCAAAATTGAGATTATATCGATTGAACCCACGGGCAATTATGCGATCAAGCTGGGGTTTGATGATTTGCATGATACCGGCATTTTTAGCTGGCAATATCTTTATAAATTGGGCGAAGAATATGATTCGCGCTGGGCTTTTTATCTGGCGGAACTTGATGAAGCTGGAAAATCGCGCTTTGCAACACCATCCATAAAATGAAGCCGCTTATTGCCCCGATTGCAAATGCGCTTAATTATCATCAGCGCGTAATGCTTGCGCTTTCAGGCCCGCCCGCTGCAGGAAAATCCACTCTGTCACAGCAAATCGCGGCGCATTTTTCTGAATATGGATGTGCAATCGTGCCAATGGACGGCTTTCATCTTGATAATCGCATTTTAAAAGCACGCGGGCAGCTTGATGAAAAGGGCGCGATTCACAGTTTTGATGCGGCTGGTTTTGCCGCAATCATAAAGAAAATAAGCGCTGAACAAGCTGTTTTTGTGCCTGAATTTGACCGCGATTTGGACCTATCCCGCGCGGGCGCAATAGAAATCACCAATCAAAGATTGATCATTGTTGAAGGCAATTATCTGCTGCATAATGCACCGCCTTGGTCTGATTTATTGCCGTTTTGGACATTATCTGTATGGGTGGATGTTTCGCTGGAAATGGTTGAGGCGCGCTGCATAAAGCGCTGGCTTGACCATGGGCTTGATCCAGGCGCAGCAAGGGCGCGTGCGCAGCAAAATGATGTTAAAAATGCGCAAAATGCCATTCAAAATCATCTTGAACCCGATCTATATTATAAAGCATAAGCCCGATAATTTAAGCTGAAGCATGTTTTTTGAACAGCATCACATGGATGGGCAGCTGGGTGCTATTGGGCTGCGGATCAAGGCGCAGTGCATGCAGCAAGGATACAGGCAAATCGCGGCACAGCATTGAAATTTGTTCTTGTGAAAAGCCAAGCCAGCGATGGGTTTGGGATTGGCGTAATGTTTCTTGCTGGTGGGGCGCAAAATCAGTAATGATAAAAATGCCATCTTGGGCAAGCACCCGCGCTGCCTCTTTTACCGCGCGCTCTGGTTGGTCGGAAAAATGCAGCACCAGATTCATAATGACCAGCTGAAAATAATCATCTTCATAGCCCATATGGTGCATATCAGCTTGGCGCACTCTGCAATGATGATCACCGTTCATCGCCAATCTAGCGCGGGCAAGTTCAAGCATTGGACGCGATAGATCAACCCCCTCCCCCGCTTTGACATAAGGCGCAAGCAGCTGCAACATTGCCCCTGCCCCCGTTCCAACATCAAGAAATTTCTCAATCGGAAAATAAGGCTTAATTAAAGGAAAAATGGCTTTATTCACCGCATCTTCGTCAATCTGCCCTGCGCGCAAGCGGTCCCATTCTTCGGCGTGCTGATCAAAATAATGGGTGGCAGCTGCATTTTGTGCCTCCATTTGATTTTCCAAAGCGCGGCGATCTTTGGCTTCAAGAAAATCCGTTCCTTGCGCTTGTAAAATCTTACGCACAAACTCCCCTGCTGCGCCAGAAGATAGGCGGTAAAATACGAATGCGCCTTCTGAATAGCGCTCGACAATGCCTGCATCTGAAAGGCTTTTTAAATGATGCGATACGCGGGGCTGCGACTGTCCCATAATCCGCACAAGCTCGTTTACGGGGCGCTCCCCCCCTTCATGCAGCAAGGCAACCAAACGCAATCGGCTAATCTCGCCCAAGGCTTTAAGCCATTTCAACAATTCATCCATTTAAAAATCATCCCGCAATCGTGTGCGTTTTTTTGGTGCATCTGGTGGCGCGTCTGCTGGCTGTTCTTTATCTGCTTTTGGGGGATGCGAAGCGGGCATGATTGGCAGTGGCATTAGTGCTGCGGGTGCGGGCGTGATGGGCGGGGGCGTGATGGGCGGGGGCGTGATGGGTGGGGGTGTGATGGGTGCGGGTGTGATGGGCGGGGGTGTGATGGGTGGGGGTGTGATGGGCGGGGCTTGCACTTGCTTATTGCTTGCTGAGACCACACTCCCTTCTGGTGGCAATTGATCAATTTCAATGCCTTGCTGGCGATAAATTTTTAGAATATCGCCCCTTAACGCCGCAGCCTCTTGATGGGCTGGATCAATTGATAATATGTAATCCAGTAAAATCATGGATTCAAGCCAGAATTGCTGGGCAAAATGAGACCGACTAAGCCCGATCAATGCAGGAATATGCTGCTCTTCGCCCAAAATAATCATGCGGTATAGCTGCTCTGCTTGTGCGTAATCGGCATTTTTCTCAGCCGCCAGTGCCATATCATAAATATGCGGTTTTTGTATGGGAAATTCCCTGCGCTTCACCGATAACATAATGCTCGCTCGCTTCCCGCTTAAAATAAAGGGTTAAAGATCAAATAAATCCGCCAATTGCTTGGTGATCGCCCCGCCAAGCTGATTGACATCCACAATGGTTAATGCCCGCTTATAATAGCGGGTGACATCATGCCCAATCCCAATGGCAACCAACTCAATTTCTGATTTTGATTCAATATCGTCGATGACATCGCGCAAATGCCGTTCAAGATAATTGCCTGAATTAACAGAAAGGGTTGAATCATCCACGGGCGCACCATCCGAAATCACCATTAAAATACGCCGCTCTTCTTTGCGCGCCAGCAATCTGCCATGCGCCCATAGCAAGGCTTCGCCATCAATATTTTCTTTCAGCAACCCCTCGCGCAGCATCAAGCCAAGGTTACGCCTGGAACGGCGATAGGGGCTGTCGGCTTGTTTATAGATAATATGGCGCAAATCATTTAACCGCCCAGGCATATTTGGCTTTTCTTGCGCGATCCATTTTTCGCGTGATTGCCCGCCCTTCCACGCAGAAGTGGTGAAGCCCAAAATTTCAATCTTGACCCCGCACCGCTCCATGGTTTGTGCCAAAATATCAGCACAAACGGATGCGATGGTGATCGGTCTGCCGCGCATTGACCCTGAATTATCAATCAATAAGGTTAGGATCGTATCGCGAAAATCCGTTTCTTTTTCAGCCTTAAAGGATAGCGAGCTGGTGGGATCAATGATAATCCGCGACAGGCGCGCACTATCCAAATGCCCCTCTTCCAAGTCAAATTCCCAGCCGCGCTGTTGCTGCGCCAGCAATTTTCGTTGCAGGCGATTGGCAAGCTTGGATACCACCCCTTGCAGCTGCGCCAAATGCTGATCCAACATTTGCCTTAATCCTGCAAGTTCTTCTGGATTGCATAAATCTTCTGGAAGAAGAATTTCATCAAATTCCTTGGTAAAAGCATGATAAAATTTTTCCTTGGTGGCATTTGAAAGATCATGTTCGGGGCGCGTTTCGCTGGCTTCCCCGCCAGCATCCTCAACCTCGTGCATCTGTTCCATTTGCTGCGCCAATTCATCGTCAATTTCTTGGGATTCATCGCCATCCGCGCCTTGATCCAATGCGCCTTGCTGTTGTTCGCTGGGTTGATTTTGCTGTTCATCCTCATCCGATTCGCTGCGGGTTTGATTGTCTTGAATTTCTTCATCATCCCCCTGCTCCTGATCATCTTCTTGGGGATCATCCGCAACATCATCGCCTGGATTCATGTGCATTTCGCGCAAAATATCTTTTACCTGCTTACCGTAACTGGCTTGATCATCCAATAAACCCGCCAAATCATGCAATAAAGGCATTAATTTTGGCGATAGCTGCGCTTTCCACGCATCCAGCAAGCTTTGCATTTGCAGCGGCGGGGCAATGCCGCCAACCAGCTGTTTTACCATTAATTTTAACGCAATCGGCAGATTTTCTTCACTGGCAATGCGCTGATTAAGCTGCCCCGATGATTCCAGTTGATGATGGTTAAATGCATCAATATTATGGGCAATGCCTTTGCGATTTTGCCCGCCAACCAGCTCAACCCGCGCTTGTTCTAATGCATCAAATAGCGCATTTGCTTGCCCATGTTCAGGCAGCATTTTATGATGCAAAACAGGATTATGATGGGCTTGCCTGACCGCAGCCAGATCGGCTTGCCCGCGATAAGCCCGCCTAAGCGCGGGATCATTTGCCGTTTTTGTGGTAGGGATTGCCAAGCGAATTTGATGCGATGCAAGCGGCGTTAATTGGTTTGAAAACACAATTTCTGTGTCTTCAAGTCCGCTTAATGCGCGCGCGGTGCAGCTTACCGTTCGCTTTAAAGATTCAAGCGGCGTTTCCTTGGTTGGAATCGTTGTCGAGGGCGGCTGATTGCTTAACATAAATCTTGCCAATTCATATCATGCTGCAAATCGGTTAAGATGCAATCAGGTCTTGATCAAAGCAACGCTGATATAAATCGCCAATCAATTCCCGTTCAGCATCATCACATTTATTTAAAAAGGTCAAGCGAAAGGCAAGCCCAACATCGCCATCAAAAATTTGCGTATTTTCCGCCCAAGTAATGACGGTACGCGGGCTCATCACGGTTGAAATATCGCCATTCATAAAGGATGCGCGGGTTAAAGCAGCGCATTCAACCATCGATTTAATCATTTTTTCCCCTGCTTCATTCTGATAGGCTTTGCATTTGGCAAGGATAATATTCACCTCTTCGGGTTTGGGCAAATAATTCAAGCTGGTAACGATTGACCAGCGATCCATTTGCCCTTGATTGATCGGTTGCGTTCCATGATAAAGCCCGCTTGTATCCCCAAGCCCAACCGTGTTTGCGGTTGCAAACAGCCTGAAAAATGGGTTGGGGCGAATGACCCTTGATTGATCCAGCAGCGTTAATTTGCCTTCAATTTCTAAAATCCGCTGAATCACAAACATCACATCGGGTCTGCCCGCATCATATTCATCAAAACATAAGGCAACGGGATGCTGCAATGCCCATGGCAAAATCCCTTCTTGAAATTGGGTGATTTGCTTGCCGTCTTTAAGCACAATCGCATCCTTACCCACAAGATCAATCCGGCTAATATGGCTATCCAAATTGATTCTGATGCAAGGCCAATTTAACCGTGCTGCCACCTGTTCAATATGGGTGGATTTGCCTGTTCCGTGATAGCCTTGAACCATCACGCGGCGATTATGCTCGAACCCTGCCAAAATTGCCAAAGTTGTATCGCGGTCAAAAATATAATTTTCATCAAGACTTGGCACATGATCTGTGCGCTTGGAAAAGCCCATGATCGTTTTATCACTGTCAATGCCAAACAGATCGCGCACCTTATAGGGGTGATCTGGTGTGCCTAAATCTTCAACACTTGTTATTTCTACCATTGCTTTTACTTTCATGGATATATGCTAAAAAACAAGCATAAGATATGCCCGTTCACACGCAATTTTGCAAATGAAAATCTTTTAATCTTATTGCATCACCTCTCAACAGGCGATCAAAGAAATGATAAATTAGGCTTTAATGAATATCATCGTCAGAATCATCAGAAACTGAATCATTGGAAAAAGGATCATTGCGTTTTTTCTTGGTTATCATCGCGGCGAAAATACCTTGTTTATTTTCATATTCTATATCTTCGGCGATTTCTTGGGCAACAGCTTCAACATCCCAACCAAGGGCTTTTCTATATAATCTTAAATTGGGATACCATGGGCTGCGTTCATCATGGTTTCCCCACCACCAATGCGGGAATTGATCCAAAATAACCCAGCCCCGCTTATTCATAGATCCCGCAAAATGAACAGGCAAGCTTTCTTGTCCAATGACAAAATCCATTGCGTGAACCATTGCAGCTTGTGCCTGATAATCTATCAAATCCTGTGCTTGCCAAATAATATCCCCGCATTTTTCAACATAGGATTGATCCGCTTGCGATAAATTTGCTTCCAAGCAGAATAGGATGCAATTTGGAATCTTGCGTGCAAGTTCAGCCAGTTTTTTTAAGTTAAAATAATTGCCTAAATCATCTGGATCACCAACATTCCCAACATGTTTTTTATCCTTATGATCCGCATCAATATGGCTGGGCTGCGGGCATAACCCCACCCATACTTGCCATGTTTGCCCCGTTGCTTGTGCGTTTTGTGTTGCTTGAATTTGCGCTGATTGTTGCTTTTTGGATGATTTTGCCTTTGGTGCGGGTTTCTTTTTTATCGCGTTATTTTTGGGCGCTTCAAGCGCGTCAATCGCGGTGTGTAATTTTGATTTTTGATCAATGACGGCTTGGTGCAATCGATGTGGCGGCAATGAAGGGGGGATTTGTTCAAACGAAGCTGTGCTGAACAGCAAGGGCAAGCTGGAAAGCGATAGCCATGCATCCGCTTGGGGAACTTCGCCATCCATGGTGATCACCCCGTTAATGCCGCGATAATGTTCATAAAGTGGGCGCAAGCTTTCTTGGTTTTTTTGCAACAATAAATGCACCGATTGTGGGCGATCACCAAATAAAGGGAAATATCGGCTGAAAATCACAAAATCAATCGGGCTTGTTTCTGGTTTTTGTGGCTGTGCATTGACATCATCAATCATATCCGAATTGGAAAATAAAATAATGCGTTTGCCGTTTAACCGTTCAATTCCGCCCCAGCTTGCATCAATTAAATCATCCCTAGATAGGTTAAGCGATTTCAAAAAATTTGTGGTTTTATAGTCGCGTTGCTTGCTTTTAAACCCTTGTTCGTAATCCCCATTAAGCAGCCTTAAATCAGCAAGCGAATGATGGGCAGCTTTTGCAGCTTCGGTTGATTCTGGCGCAAGTTCCAAGATTCGTTCAAAATAAGCGGTTGCCGCCATCACGCGCCCTAATCTAAGCAATATTTGACCTTGCGCTTGTAATATGTTGATTTTATTCGGTTTGATTAATAAATATGCACCATAAGCCCGCTCAGCATCGCCCAAAGCTTGATTATGAAGCGCAAGCTTTCCATTAAGCAATAATTGATCTGCGCGGTCATTTTCGGTTTCGGGCGTGATGCTTTGATGAAGCTTTTTGGCGGTCTTAACATCCCCTTGATCAAAGGCTAGCATCGCTTCCATATGTATTATCTTATTGGATTTGGCGGAATGATGATGCGCTTGAAATGATGTTAAAAAATCAAAAGCAGCGATGAAATCGGTTTTTAATTCATCCGCCAAATTTTCTTGCCATAAATCATATCTGACCTGCACAATGGCGGCAATTGTCTTTTCTAAAAAAGATAAAGCATCATCATATCTGGGCGGAATTTCCAACATGCTTAGATCATCCACCTTATCAAATGCTGAAAAATCAATCTGAGGCTTAAAAGAAGCGTATGGGTCGGGTGTGATCTTGTAAATCAGCATCATGCCAAAACATAGCAATTTATGGGCTTGTTTAAATTTTTCCTGTGCAAGCGATAAATGCCCGGCTGCGATTGCGGCACTTAATATGATGGGTTTAAAATCTTGCGTTTTCAGATCAGCCCTTTGCGAATCAAGAGTTGATGCATCAGAAAGCGGCGCATCCAGGCACATGATATAGCTTGATATTGCCTCTATTTTGCGTCCAAGTCGCAGCTCAATCTCGGCCCTGCGGTGGATATAATCATAAGCATCAGGCATTTCCTTGATGATTCCGTTTAAAAACTTAATTAACCCGTTCCAATCACCAATATGCGTTTTTACATTGATTAAATTGTCGATGACAGGCTTTGAATTTGGCCGTGCTTGATGTGCAAGCAGCAGATATTTTGAAGCTTCGCGCATCATATTGCGGCGCGCATGAATGACCCCAAGCAGCTGATTTCCTGTGAAGTTTTTGGGGCTTTTCGTGATGATCTGGGTGCAAAGCGCCTCGCATTCACTCAAGGAATTTGCATGATAATGCGCCATTGCGTCCGTTATTAATTGATGTAAATTTGATGGTTCTTGTGCGTTTTTCATCATCATCCTAAAAAAAATAGCTTATTATTCAATCATTAAAACCCATCAAATCATTTTGATGCAAAATAAATTCGGCGATTGGGGCATATAATTAAAATCACCTAATTTATGAAATGTTTTTAACATCAAAGCAAGCCCCTTATGGGATGCTTTGGGTGCATATATTTAGTTTCTTTAAATTTTAATTCATTTGAATTTAAAGTGTCTAGCTATATTACACTTGTATTTATTTATAAAACTATGATAATACTTTGAAACATAAAAGTTTTATCCACTAAATCAGTCGGAAATACACAAATATATAGAATCTAAGGAATGGTGTAACTATGGGATCAAATCATCTAAAACGAAAATTCACCATGGTTGCCATGGTCAATTTAGGGATCATTGTGATGTCATTGGCGTTGATTTGGTTCACCTTGGATAATGAACATAAGGTAAAGGATGCAATCGATCAAAAACATGAATCCTATTTGCTGGTTGATATATTGCGCCAATCCTCGGATGATTTAACCCGCCTTGCGCGCGCTTATTCCCAAACAGGCGATGCGCGCTTTGAAAAGGCTTATAATATGATCGTTGCCATTCGCGAGGGTGAGGCACCGATTCCTCAAGATTACCATAATATTTATTGGGATCTATATTTGGTTGACGACACACAGCCAAGACCCGATACGATCAAAAAATCGCTGCTGGATTTAATGATACAGGCTGGCTTTAGCGCAGCCGAACTTGATTTGCTTGCCAAAGCCAAAGCCAATTCAGACCGTCTTGTCCGCCTTGAAGTAGAGGCCTTTAACGCCGTCAAAGGCGTTTTTCAAGATGAGCAAGGCGAATATTCAATATTTTTAGCCCCTGATCTTGAGCTTGCGTCAAGCCTGCTGGAATCAGATCAATATTATCGCTATAAAGCAGATATCATGCTGCCGCTTAGCGAATTTATCACAAAGATAGAAATGCGGCTTGATAAAGCTGTTGCAAGCGCCCAGCAAAAGGCGAATTTGTCCAATTATGCGCTTTACGGCGCTGCGCTGCTGTTGTTGCTGGTTAATTTGCTGTTTATGTTAAGCTTTAAGCGCCATTTTGTTCAGCCAATGACCGCCTTACAAGCTTCTGTTAAAACGCTGCTTGAAGAGGGGGAGCCTTTGGATATGGAGAATTTTCCAGAAGAAGGCGAGCTTAACGATATTGCAACCGCTTTCAAACAAATTGAACAGCAAGGCAGCTTGTTTGTGCGTAAACGCATTGATGATCGCGCCGTTTCAAATGATGAAGCACAAAATCAATCAGACGCAGCAAAGCAGGATGTGGAACAAGCGATCAGATCATCACTTCAGCCGGTGGTTGATAAGCTTGCAAGTGATAAATCCGTGAATATTGATTCGCTTGCAAATGAATTTTCATCGGAAATATCAACGATCATCATGCAAATCATTGAAAATGCAAATGATTTATATCGTGCCGCCGAAAATATTGACCGCTCAAATGAGTTTTTAAATACACGCAGCAAAGAAGTTTCAGGATATATCCAGGAAACTTCAAATGATGTGGAAGCGGTTGCGGCATCATCAGAAGAATTATCAAATTCGGTGCGTGATATTGAAAATCAAATCACCCGATCGACCGAGGTTTCGCATAAAGCCCTGCAAAGCGCAGAAAAAACCAGTGAAATCATTGGTGGTCTGTCTGTTGCAGCGAAGAATATTGATGATGTATTGGTCTTGATTAATACGATTGCCAACCGCACCAATTTGCTTGCCTTAAATGCAACGATTGAGGCAACCCGCGCAGGGGAAGTTGGTCGCGGCTTTGCGGTTGTGGCAAGTGAGGTTAAAAACCTTGCCAATCAAACCGCCAAAGCGACCGAAGAAATTGCGCAGCAAGTGACGGGCGTGCAAACGGAAACCGATAATGCGGTGGAAGCGATTCAGCAAATTGCAGAAATTGTGAAAGAGATTAATGACCGTTCAATGCAAATCTCAGGCGCAATATCCGAGCAAAATTCAGCCACCTTGGAAATTTCAAGAAGCGCGCAGCAAGCGGGCATGAAGAATTTGAATGTTAAAAGGGCAATTAATGAGGTTGCCGATGCTGCCGATGAATCTTCCAAGCGCAATGAATCCATCATGCAATCTGCGAAAAACTTAAATGAGCAAGCGGATAGTTTATCCACCAAACTGGATAATTTCGTCAAAACCATCACAAAGCACTAAGGCATCTTGGTTAAGAAATCTATCTATAGCATTTATAACAATGATTTAATGCTGCTAGATATAATAAAATGGCCGTGAATTGATGCAAAGCGCCTAGCCAAATTGGAACAACCAACATCAAGGTCGCAACACCAAGCATAAGCTGAATTATCACAATGATCATAAGCGCAGCGCCATTATGCTGGCTTTGCTTCAAGCTTTTTATTTGCGCAACCGCAAACACAGCAAAACAGGTAAGCACGCTTAAATAAGCCATGATGCGGTGGTTCATCTGCACGGTTGCATAATCTTCATAAAGGCTTCTAAGCCCCATCGCAGAATCCCAATAGATGCTGGGCCAAAGCGCCCCATCCATGGTTGGCCAATCATTATAAATAAAGCCCGCCCGCAAGCCAGCCACCAATGCCCCCGCCAGCAGCGTTAGCCCTATGATGGTGATCGGGGCAAGCGCAAAAAAATGCCTGATTTTGGTGTGCAGAAACGGGCTTTCAAGCTGCGCTGAATTGGGGGTTTCGCGGTTGCCCATATCCAGCCAAACCCAATAAATAAGACCAAGAATGATAAATGCCACGCCCAGATGCACCGCAAGCCGAATTTGGCTAACTTCGGTGCGATCAACAAAGCCACTTTTGACCATCCACCAGCCGATCACCCCTTGCAAGCCGCCAAGCCCAAGCAACAAAAACAGCCTTAACCGATAACCAACAGGCAAGCGATTGCGCACCGCCCAATATAAAAAGGGCAGCGCGTAAACCACCCCGATTAACCGCCCAAATACGCGATGAATATATTCCCACCAAAAGATGGTTTGAAAATCGGCAAGGCTCATGCCCTTATTCATCAACTGATATTGCGAAGTTTGCTGATAAAGTTCAAAGATGCGCTGCCAATCGCCTGTGCTTAGCGGGGGAATCCATCCAATGAAGGGTCGCCATTCCACCATGGACAGCCCGCTTTCCGTTAGACGCGTAATTGCGCCAATGATCATCATAAGGATCACCATCAACATGCTAAGACCAAGCCAAATCCGATAAGGACGCATAGAGTTCATGCTCGTTATTCCATAAATTGATAAAATGTTAATTGGCGCGATTTATAATCCATAAGATAGGGCAGATATAGCATATTAAAACCATTTCAAAAGAAAAATTAGCTTTATTACTGCCACGCTCTAGACAATGATTGCAAAATGCGTTATAAATATAAAATAATTTTTTTATTTATTATTATTGGTTTATTCTGTTAAATAATAGATCAATATTTGTGATTACTTTGTGTTTGTTAATAATCACAGAATAAAATATTGGCATGAAATACCGATAAGGGCGTAGAAACGCATGATAGATTGTTTAAACCCTGTTAAGCTTCCTTCCGCCCGATCAAAAGGCTTGCCGCATGCTTTATATGGCATGATCCTATGCGCAGTCATTGGTGCGCTTATGATTGCGGCACCGCAACAGGCATACGCGAAATATGCTGCCTATATCTATGATGCAAATTCTGGTGAGGTGCTTTATGCGATCAATGAAAATACCCGGAATTATCCTGCATCCCTAACCAAAATTATGACCCTTTATATGGTGTTTGATGCGCTGGAGGCAAACAAAATCAGGCTGGATGATCGCGTTAAATTTTCACGGCGCGCAGCGGGGCAAGCGCCAAGTAAATTGGGGGTTAAGGCAGGAAAATCAATCAGCGTGCAGCAAGCAATCATGGCGCTGGTTACAAAATCAGCAAATGATGTTGCAACTGCGGTTGCGGAACATCTTGGCGGAACAGAAATTGAATTTGCACGCAAGATGACTGCCAAAGCGCGGGAACTTGGCATGACGCGCACCAGCTTCAAAAATGCAAGCGGGCTTCCCAATCGCGGGCAGCTATCAACGGCAAAAGATATGGGCGTGCTTGGCATTCGAATTCAACAGGATTTTCCGCAATATTATCATTATTTTTCAAATAAAAGCTTTGATTTTGCGGGCAAGAAATATAAAAATCATAATAATCTGCTGGGCAATTACCAAGGGGCAGATGGCATTAAAACGGGCTATACCCGCGCCAGTGGTTTTAATTTGGTGGCATCGGTTAAGCGCAATCGCCAGCATGTTATTGGGGTTGTGCTTGGCGGAAAAACAGGCAAAATTCGCGACCGCCACATGAAGAAGTTGCTGGATCGCGGGTTTGCCCAGCTTAACCAGGATAATGGCAATCGCTTTGCGTCCAATGCGCAAAACAACGCGCAAAATTCAAGGGGGATGCCCATCCCGCCCAAATTGCCTGATTCTATTTCGATGGTGGCAGCGGTTCAACCCACGACCAATAAAGATCAATCAGAACTTCATATGCTGGCACAAGGTGATGCTGATGGCACCAGCGGGCGCGCCTTTGTTTATGATAATGTGGGGCGTTGGATTGTGCAAGTTGGTGCTTTTTCATCAAAAAATGCAGCCTTGGAAGCATCAGAGGGCGCGCGGCGCATTCTTGATGGCAAGTTTGAAAGCAATCGCGGCAAAACTGCCATTTATAGACCAAAAGAAAGCAGCATTTATCGTGCATTGCTGGTTGGCTATAGCCAGCAAACCGCAAGACAGGCCTGCAACCAGCTAAAAGCAAAGCGGGTCAAATGCTTCGTCAAAGAAGCAAGCTTGTGGCTTGCAGGGTAAGCCCGCCGTGATTGCCGCTTTCAACATCGCTTTATCATCATTACACTAATGCTTAAAATTTTTCGCCAGCTTATCGTTGCGTTTGGGTGGCTGACCCGTTTGCCTGTGATGCGCCTTGTTGACCATCATCCTGAAAAGGATCACCTTCAAAATGCATTATGGGCGTTCCCGCTTGTCGGGGCGGTGACGGGCTTGGTAACAGGCTGGGTCATTTACGCTTTGTTTGCATTGCTGGGCCTGCCGTCAATCCCTGCGGTTGCGCTTGGCGTTGGCATATCCATCTTGCTGACGGGCGCGCTTCACGAAGATGGCTTTGCCGATATGCTGGATGGATCTGCTGCGGGCGGTAACCGCATTAAAAGATTGAGGATCATGCGTGACAGCAGCCTTGGAACTTATGGGGTTTTGGGGCTAATCATCATGGTGATTGCCAAGATTTTTTTAATTGAATATATCTTGATTTTCAAAACCAAAGATTTTTTCTTAATTATGGTGATGATGGGCATATTAAGCCGTGCTGCCATTCCTTTTGCGCTTTATGGTTTTGCGACAAAAGATAAAGAAAGCTCTGCTGCCATCCAATCGCTTGGCATCATCCAGCCCGTGATCGCTTTATGGATTGCCCTGATCCCGCTATATTTCTGGTTTCCGCTTGCCCAAGGGCTGTTAAGCTTAATTGCGGCCGCAATCTTAATCATCGGCTTTGGCATATGGGCAAAGAAACGCTTGGGCGGCATAACGGGCGATATATGCGGCGGATTAATCATCTGCATTGAAATTATAATTTTGATTATTTTCAACCGCTAGAATATTTTGCTTAAATGGAGGTTTTGTTTTTGCACCCCCATCAGCTGATGCGCTTAGATTTGGGTCAAACCGCAATCATATTACAATAATTCCGTCAAAATAGAATCAAGGCGGATGCG
>JBGCED010000006.1:0-4174 GCA_045106055.1 Alphaproteobacteria bacterium | reverse complement strand
ATGATTAAATTACCCGCTTTGACGCTGATTAGCGCATCATTTTCCTGCGCAAGCCGCGTTAATAGGTTTAAATCGCTTTCATCTTGCTGGATGATATTTTGATGATGAATGCTTGCCAAGGCTTGATTTATTTTGGGGGTTAGCCCGTGGCGGCTTGCGATTGCACTGACCAGATCGCCCATGGTAAGATTGCCATAAGATTGATGGCGTTTTGATTTTAAGCTGGCGCGCATATTGGCGGCGTGGGCGCGAATGATCATGGTTGCTGGCGGGGCGGATAATTCCAATTCATCGACTGTATAAAGCCCCATATAATCCAGCGGCGCATGATCATAACCGATCCAACATTCCAATTCCGCACCATGGACGGGCAAAGCAATTTTATGATCGCGATCATCAAGATTTATGGTTAGCATATCGCTTTCAATTCCCGCTTGATCCGTTACGGTTAAGGATAATAAGCGGTCTTGAATCAGATCGGTAATATTTTCATTATTGGCAGTAAGTTTGAATATTGGACGCATGGCTAATCCCACAAAGAAATGGTTTGTGCTTGGCTTGTAACCCGAGCAAGCGCGGGCAGTTCGATTAAAATTCCTGCTTTAAAAACAGGACCGTGATCGGCAAGATTTGGGTTCGTCTCAAGCACTTTTTCCATGATGCCTTGATTGCAAGTTCCATAATAATCATGGCAAATTTTATCTAGCATGTCTTTATCTCGTGTTTTATACTTCATTTTTTATCTCCGTTAAAAAATAAACTATTTTGGTTGTTCTGACGCAAATGCGTCGTCGCTCTGGGCGCTCGGGATTTGCTGTGTTTGATTGTTTTGGCGCAAATGCGTCGTCGCGCTGGGCGCTCGGGATTTGCTGTGTTTCATTCAATCACTCCCCATAATGTTTAAGCGACAAGTTAAAATCTATTTTTAACGGCAAGCCATTTTGGGTAAAATGGGTTTGGGTCTCTTCAATCTTTAAAATTACCCATTTGCCCATAATATGACCAAGCCCATCAACCAATAAAAGCGGCTCCGCATGGTCGGCGATGTGCCGCATCGCTTCCAATTGATTAAGCCCGCCCTTATAATGCGGCAATATCTGCCCCGATAATTCGATAGCATCTGTGCCTTTGCTGGTATATTGCAAGGCAGCATCGCGATTAAGCCGCGTTTGCGCCGTCCATATCCAGCTGGTTTGGCGTTTAAATTGGCTGTAGGCGGCGCTATTCACGCTAAAAACATAACCGCCCAGCATCATCATAATATCAGTCATTCGTTATCTTTACCTTGAATTAAATTGCAAGCCTTTGCGTTATTGATCATAAAGCGCGCCCCTTGATTTGGCGGCATGATCGCGTTCCATGCGTTCAATTTCTTGCCTGACCAATTGGGCAATATCCTGCGCATTGGCGTTGCTATTTGTGTTAATTGTAATTTGATAATGATTGCTGCCCTTCATCTGTGTATTGCGGGCGGATAAATGCCGAGCAGGCGCGCTTGGATGTTGGGCGGGCGCGCTGATGGCTTGGGGCTGATTGGCGGGTGAATTGATGTGATCGTTGATCGGTAAGTTCGCGGTTGGGGTCATTGCAGCTGCCGTGCCGACCGTCACAGCGGTTGCAGCAGTAACAGCAGGCGCAGCGATTTTTCCAATATCTTCGATAACGGGCTTTATTGTGACTTTCTTGGTTTCATCCTGCTTGATTGTGACTTTCTTGGTTTCATCTTTTCCAAAGAAGCGATTCCATGTCTTGCCAACCCATGAAAAAACATCGCCAATTTTACCCAAGGCTTTGTTAAACCATTCTATGACGCTGTCCCAATTTTTATAAAGCAAATATGCCCCGCCCACGACCGCCGCAATTCCTGCAACAATTAAGCCCAATGGGTTTGCATTAAGCGCAATGTTCCACGCCCATTGCGCAGCGGTAATCATTCTTGTTGCGCCGCCCAATACAATCTGTTTTGCGGCAAGCCCTGCGGCAATTGCTTTTTGGCGGGCAAGCTGAAAATTGCTGGCTATGGTTGCTCTGCGCAAAGTCCGCATGGTATTTCTTGTGCCAGTGATGCCGCCTTGTACAAGATTGCTTGCATTTTTGACGGCATCGCACATTGTGTTAAAAGTTTCAAACCCTGAAATTGTGCCTGCCATCGCATTGCTTAATCTTGGAAACTTGGCAGCAAATCCATCAAAGCTAAAAGAAGCCTTGGTGGTTGCAGGCAGCAATGCCGCGCCAAGTGTAACGCCAAGCCCGATTGCTTTTTGTTCAAATGATTGCAACGCATTTGCGGTAACATTTAACGCGATTACATAATTTTGCAACTGCCCGCTTGCTTTATTGCTTGCGTTATTCTGTTGCGCAGATACGGCTTCCAAGGGCGCATTATCAGGGGATTGCACCCTTGGCTGGGGGGGAGGTTCATATGCCGCCCCAAGCAGATTTGCATCCTTGCGCAGCGTTTCCAAAACAGCATAATAGGCTTCGCCAAGACTTGCCCCAACAATAATATCAATACCAACAAAATTAAGCATGATTAGAAAACACCTTTACGGTTAGCGGTTGCGCGGTATTTGTGGTTGAATTTCGCGAAGCGTATCAAGCCATTCGCGAATCTCCACGCCGTCAAGTTCCATTAAATCATTAAGCCCCCAGCCTGTTATTTCTGCAATGCGGATGCAGGCGCGCCTTGCGTCCCTTGCGGTAAAGACAAAAAACCCGTATAGGTCTGCTGCAATTGCTGATAATCCGCAAGATCAAGCTCAAGGATCATATCCAATTCAACCTCGCAAAGATTAGCAAAAATATTGGCTTCCTTTTCCCCATCATTGCCCTTAATGCGATCGGCGGCGATCATGTCGCGCACCTTTGGGCGGCGCATGGTAAGGGCGCCAATTTTTGTGCCATTCCATTCAATCGGACGCGATAATTTGATTTTTTCCATAATTTATACTCCTAATGCTTTTCTGGTTGCTGCCAGCTGGTCAACGCCATCCACCAGCATCACCATATTAATTGGATCGGCTTCAATCAGGGTTTGCCCGCCCTGCTCCAATTTATAATAATTCAAGGTCAAGGATAGTTTAAGCGGGGCTTCATCGCCAGGCTTCCATGATCCAAAATCCATTTCCTTTACCATGCCGCGCATCTTGATCACCATATTATGCTGCGCGCCATCTTGATCGGTAAGCCCGCCGCGCACCGTAAACGGCGTGATTTTGCCCGTGGTGACGCTAAATAATTTCAAGACTTCAGGATCATAGCCTTTAAGCGTGATCTCGGCTTCCAGCTTTTCATGGGCATTCATCGGAATATCAACAGGTGCGCTCATCCCGCCCGCATAATATTCTTGCAATTTTGGGGTAAGCTTTGGCAAAGTGACTTCCGATCCCTTGCCAATAAAGCCGCGCCCATCCACAAATACGCTAAAATTATATAAAATATTGTTCATTATGTTAATTCCTTATTCATTTATCGTTCAAACGCCACGCAGGCTTACGCTGCACTGGCAGCGGCGCACGCTTGTGCGCTGTTGGATCTAATGCTATTCAAAAATTACTTTATTTAATGGCGTTAGCCACCACACCAGCCCTAACGCCGTGAAATTTTATTCAAAAATTTCTGCCAAATAACCATCGACCAGCTGTGATCTGAAAATAATATGCTCGGCGGGGTAATTTGCGCTAAAATCAAAGCTGAATGTTGCCTTGCCTTGGGTGATCTGATCGGGTGTGTTAAGCTCCGGATCAGCCCATGCCGTGCCGTTAATGATTGCCCCAATCGCCTTTAAATGGCGCAAATAGGCATTAACGCCTTCCAGCACATCATCAATATAATTGCGGCTAATATTGCGATCCACCGCCCATAAATGGGCTTTCAAAATGCTTTCATTGATCATATCTGCGGTGCGGCGCACATTCAAAAACGCCCATTTTGGATCGGATGAACAGGTGCGGTTGCCCCAAAGGCGGTAACCATCTTGATGAATGATGGTCGTGACCTCATGTTCATTTAAGAAATTCGCGCGGGCATTCTTATCGCCAAGCGTAAAATCAATGGCGCGGGCTGTGCCTGTGATGCCATACATCTCGCGGTTACTAGGCGACCACCAAAAGCCGCGCTCATTATCGGATTTTGCAATCATGCCCGCGACCCTTGCGGATGCGGGGCGGATGAT
>JBGCED010000005.1:0-2812 GCA_045106055.1 Alphaproteobacteria bacterium | reverse complement strand
GCATAGCTAAAGGGGGGATGATATGCAAAAATCACTATTAATGAATCCTGAAAAATGTACGGGATGTCTTCAATGTGAACTTGCCTGTTCACAAGAACATACGGGCGCATTCAACCTTAATCAATCCAGCATTAAAGTTTTTAAATTCCATGATGAAGGGCGATTTGTTCCCTATACCTGCACCCAATGTGCAGAAGCATGGTGCTTGAAAGCCTGCCCAGTCGATGCCATATCGCTTGATGCAGAAACAGGCGCAAAGATTGTTGATGAATCAACTTGCGTTGGCTGCAAAGTCTGCACCATTGCGTGCCCCTTTGGCACGGTCAATTACGCGGTTTCAACGGGAAAAGTCTTTAAATGCGATCTTTGCGGCGGTGACCCGCAATGCGTTGAAGCTTGCCCAACACAAGCCATTACCTATGTGGATGCAGGGCTAACGGGGCTTGATAAAATGCGCAGCTGGGCAGCAGCCACCGATAATGTGGCTTAATTTGGGAATTAAATTTAAGGGGGAGCGGTAAAATGGCATGGGCAGGTGAATTTTTAAGAGTAAATTTAAGCTCTGGTGAAATTAAAAAAGAAGCTTTAAACATGGATTGGGCAGAAGCATATTTGGGATCGCGCGGGCTTGCGACCAAATATCTGGTCGAAGAAATTGATCCAAAGGTTGATCCACTGGCGGCGAGCAATAAATTAATCATGGTCACAGGGCCCTTAACGGGAACGGCAGCATCAACGGCAGGGCGCTATAGTGTGGTCACAAAAGGCGCGTTAACGGGCGCGATTGCCTGTTCCAATTCGGGCGGCTTTTTTGGCAATGAGCTTAAAAATGCTGGGCTTGATATGATTATCTTTGAAGGCAGAGCCGAAAAACCATGCTATTTATACATTGAAGATGATCGCGTTCAATTAATGGATGCTGCTGAATTTTGGGGAAAATCGGTTTGGGATACCGAAGAGGGGATAAAAGCAAAGCACCATGATCCACAAATTCGGGTTGCCTCCATTGGGGTTGCGGGTGAAAAAGGTGTGCTTTATTCCTGCGTGGTGAATGATATGGACCGCGCTGCGGGGCGTTCTGGGGTTGGCGCGGTGATGGGATCAAAAAACCTAAAGGCGGTTGCCCTGCGCGGCACAAAAGGCGTTAGAGTTGATGACGCAAAAGCCTTTGCCGAAGCCACCAAGGCAGGCAAAAAAGTCTTGGCAGAAAATGCGGTAACAGGCGAAGGCTTGCCCGCATTTGGCACGCAAATCTTGATGAATGTCATTAACGAGGTTGGGGCGCTGCCAACCCGCAATCACCGCGACACTCAATTTGAAGGCGCAAAAGATATTGGCGCGGAAGCGATGGCAGCAACCCGCAAAGATGGCACAAAAAATCTGGTCAGCAATGCAGCATGCTTTGGCTGCACCATTGCCTGTCAGCGCGTTTCAAAGATTGAACGCACCCATTATACGGTAAAGGATCGCCCGCAATATCATGGGGCTTCTGGCGGGCTTGAATATGAAGCCGCATGGGCGCTTGGTGCAGCAACGGGCATTAATGATCTTGAAGCGCTTACCTTTACCAATTTTATATGTAATGAGCAGGGGCTTGACCCAATCAGCTTTGGCGCAACCGTTGGCGCAGCGATGGAACTTTATGAAATGGGTGTGCTTACCAAGGAACATACAGGCGGGATTGACCTTAAATTTGGTAATGAACGCGCGCTAACCGATTTGGTTGAATTAACAGGGCGCGGCGAGGGATTTGGCGCAGAAATTGGGCAAGGATCAGCCCGATTATGCGAAAAATACGGACATCCTGAACTTTCCATGTCGGTTAAAAAACAGGAATTTCCTGCCTATGATTCACGCGGCATTCAAGGGATGGGCTTGACTTATGCGACTTCCAATCGCGGGGCGTGCCATTTGCGCTCTTATACCGTATCATCGGAAGTGCTGGGGATTCCCGTCAAAACCGATCCGCTGGTATCAGAAGGTAAGGCGGAGCTTGTAAAAGCATTTCAAGATGCAACCGCTGCGGTCGATTCCGCAGGATTATGCATCTTCACGACTTTTGCTTGGACCTTAGAAGATATTGCGCCGCAAATTGATGCGGCGTGCCCTGGAAAATGGACTCCAGAACGATTGCTGGAAGTGGGGGAACGGATTTGGAATATGGAACGGCGTTTTAACATTGCAGCGGGCTTTACCGCCGAAGATGATAATTTACCAAAACGCTTGCTAAAAGATCAAGCTAAGATCGGTCCTGCCAAAGGGCTTACCAGCGATCTTGAAAAAATGCTTCCAGAATATTATGAATTGCGCGGTTGGGATCGCCACGGCATCCCCACCAACCAAACGGTTGAACGGCTTGGTCTTTAACATGGGGGCTTTAACAGAAAGGCGCTTTAATTTTAATACAGGAAGATAATACGCTTCTCTCTTTTCCAAGCTGCCGCCTGCAATATAAATAATATTCCCCTGCCTAGAGTATCATGTCTGGAAGTACCATGTCTTGGAGTATCAACGATAATAGAATTGCTGGGTAATAACAGGCTTAGTTTAAAGCGCGGTTATTGTTGCTGGCGGTATTCATCATCATTGCTTGATCTTCTGGAGGGGCGGTGGCGGGATCAAAATCATTGACCAAATCTTCGATGTTAATGCCAAGCTGCGCAGGCAAAATACCCATTGCATAAGCATAGCCAAAGCTTGAAACAGCGCGATTATGCTCTAGATCAACCAGTCTAATTCTGTAAAAGGCGCGTTCGCGCAATGACCCAATCATAAAGGTTGCAGAAACCAATCCCGCTTGGAATAATCTTGT
>JBGCED010000004.1:0-22652 GCA_045106055.1 Alphaproteobacteria bacterium | reverse complement strand
AGATTGCATTAAAAAAGTTGAAGTCATTGCCTATGAAGAGCTTGGCATGGAAGCCATTTGGCGCATTGAAGTTGTTGATTTTCCAGCTTTCATCGTCATTGATGATAAAGGCAATGATTTCTTTGCCGCTTTCACCGCGTGAAAAATGCAATTATGGGCGCGATTTTATGCTAATCTATGCGAAGGAAGATAAACCAATAATTGCATCTATTTCAACGGCGGCACCAAAGGGCAGCGATGATGCGCCAAGCGCGATTCTGGTGTGAATGCCTTGGGCTTCAAAGATTGCTGCCATTAATTCGGATGCACCATTGATGATTTTGGGATGATCTTTAAAATCGGGCGCTGCATTCACAAAACCATTTAAGCGAATAATGCGTTCAAACCGCGACCAATCGCCAGCCAGCGCATCATCAATCTGGGCAATGATGTTAAGCGCAACCAGCCTTGCGGCTTGCTGACCCTCTTCAATAGATAGATCAGGCGTGCCAAGCTTGCCCGCATAGATGATTTTGCCGTCCTGCATTGGCAGCTGACCTGCAATATATAGCAAATTGCCGTGAATGACATTGCCTGCATAAGCACCAGCGGGCGGGGCAACCTTCGGCAGGTTAAGCCCCTGGCGCGCCAATGCTTCATTTAGGTTAAATCCCATCTGATTTAAAGCTTACGCTTACGCTTCAGGCTGTTCTGCTTCTTCGGCAGCAACTTCTGCCATCACTTCGGCGCGTGCCGATGCTTGTGCATGAAGCTGATCTGCTTGTTCTTTTGCATCCCTGCTTGCTGCGGTAACCACCACATCTTCGCCTTTTTCCTTGCGCGCTGATTGCGCTTTGGCTTCTTCGTGGGATTGGGAAACATTGATCCAAACAGTCACCGAAACCTCTGGGTGTAATTTGACTTTATAGTCAAAAATACCAATGGTTTTGGTTGGGGCTTTCATCAAAACTTGATTTTTATTCATTGCAAAGCCAGCTTCGGTTAAGGCTTCTGCAATATCCTTTGCACTAACCGAACCATAAAGCTGTCCGCCTTCTGAAGCTTGGCGGATCAAAATAACTTCCTTGCCATCAAGCTTGGTTGCGACCGCTTCTGCTTCCTTGCGGGTTTCAAGATTTTGGGTTTCAAGCTGCACTTTGCGGGCTGCAAACATTTCCAAATTGCTTTTTGTGGCGCGGATGGCTTTGTTGGTTGGCAATAGATAATTGCGGCCATAGCCATTTTTAACATTGACGACATCGCCGATTTGTCCGAGTTTTTCCACTCTTTCAAGTAAAATCAGTTCCATTTTAAAATATCCTTATGGGCTTATATCTGGAATTTAGCCGATTAAATAGGGCAGTAATCCAATAAAGCGGGCTTGTTTAATTGCTTTTGCGAGTTCGCGCTGCTTGGGTGCGCTAACCGATGTGATGCGCGCGGGAATAATTTTTCCGCGTTCCGAGATAAAGCGCTGTAACAGCCTTGTATCTTTATAATCAATCGCAGGTGCATTTTCCCCAGAAAAAGGGCAGCTTTTGCGGCGGCGATTAAAGCTTCTGCGCATCGGTGCGCTTGATTGTTCCGAAGCGTCGGGGCGGTCTTTTTCGTTATCACTCATTTTATCATATTCTCCGTTGATTGATTAGCTTGCAGCGCCATCTTGGGGCGGTGTGTCTTTTTGTGCCTGATAGCCCGATGATGGTCTTGCGCTATAGCCGCCGCGTTCTGCGCGCGCTTCTTGATAGGCGCGCTCTTTCATAATCACGCTGGGTTCTGTGGGCAAATCTTCGGTAGAGGTCGTTAAGTGACGCAGAAAATCAGGATTGATCCCCATTAAGCGTTCAATTTCATTTTTAATTTCGGTATCAACCGCATAATTAAGCAAGATATAATGCCCTTTGCGGTTTTTACGGATGCGATATGCAAGCTGGCGCAATCCCCAATATTCACGGCGCGCAATATTGCCGCCAGCATCGGTTAAGATTTTTGCCAATTCATCAACCAATGTTTCAGCCTGATTTGCCGAGACATCTTGGCGGATGATAATTACAGTTTCATAATTTGCCATTCAAATAAGCTCCCTATGGATGTTGTTGACGAGGCTTTATCCCCATCATAGAGCGAATAAAACCATTTCCATTCGCAAGGAGGCGCTTTATCGCATTTAAGCTTAAATGCCATAAAACTGGACTTTACTTAATGGAAAAGGAATGGCGATGCAAGCGAAATAATTTTAAGGGTTTTTCAAGTCACCCGATGCAGCAATCGCATCAAAGGCTGCGGTGATGCGGGTGAAGATTTGATCTGGCAGATAAGGCTTTATGTTAAGCTTGGCATTTGTTCGATATTGGCGGCGGCGTTCTTCATCATTTAAAAGCGCATAAATTTCATGCGCAAGGGCGGCTGGGTTTTCAGTTTCAACAAGACTGCCTGAAACGCCATCCTTGATTAAAAGCGTCGCACCCTTGGTGCTGGCGGCAATAACAGGCACGCCAAATGCCATGGCTTCAATGATAATCATGCCAAAGCTTTCAAAACGCGAGGGCACAATCAATAAATCTATTGTTTCATAAAAACGGGCTTGGTCGCCCGCCCATCCTTCAAACGCCACAAAGGCGGTTAAGCCCAAGGATTGCGCCTGTTCAATCAATTTGGGCCGCAAGCTGCCTGTCCCTGCAAATCGTAAATTTAACGGAGAATCATAGTACTGATGCAGGATATGCAGGGCATCAAGCATAATATCTTGTCCCTTTACCTTTTCAAGCCGCCCCATCACGCCCAGCACCGCTGCTTCTGGTGCTTTGGGCAAGATTTTTTGCACTGGCGGGGTTTGCTTGATATGTGCTGCCAAATTGGGGCTTAACATATTATAAATGACAAAGATTCGAGACTGAGGAACGCCGCGCCGATAAAGTTCATCTGCAATATCATCATTGACGGTAAAAATATAATCTAAGCGTTGGATATAATCCAGCTGATGGCGGTGTGCAATGCCGATCACGGGGAGATTAAGCCCCTTTGCCGCGCGTTTTCCATATTTGCTAGCCCGATTAGAATGACACAATATAAAAGCAGGTTGCTGGCGTTTGATGATTTGCCGCAGCCGATAAAGGCTAAATATATTATAATCGCCGCCAGCCATATTTAATTCATAATGGCGCGCCTTAGGATCAAGCTTTGATTTTATCGCTGCATTGCGGGCGGTAATTTGAATGATTTCAATCGGATCACCTTCAAAGCCTGTTTTTCCATGCAATAGCTGCGTGTAATCGCAAAAGGCTTGCTCTATCCCGCCCATTCCCTTGCCCAGCATGATGTTTAAAATTTTCATATTATGCGTGATCTTTCCTTGAAATTTGCTATAAGCAAGACAGATATAAAGATAGGGAAACAAACAGGTTCTTCTTGGATTAAAATATGGATCACAATAAAGCAAATATTTTAACAATCGGCAAGCGTGTGATTGCCACGGAACGCGATGCGCTTGCCCATTTAGCGGATGCGCTGGGGGTTGCATTTGTTGAAGCAACCTTGCTTATGTCCAAAATTGGGCTTGATCAAGTGGGGCGGATTATTGTCTCTGGCATGGGCAAAAGCGGTTATATTGCGCAAAAGATCGCCGCAACACTTGCATCAACTGGAACGCCTGCGCAATTTGTGCATCCTGCTGAGGCTGCGCACGGTGATCTGGGCATGATCACCGCGCATGATGTGATCATTGCAATTTCAAATTCGGGCGAAACCGCCGAGCTTGCAGCCTTGCTGGATTATGCCAGATCCCATAAAATTGATTTGATTGCCATCACCAGCAACCCGCATAGCACCCTTGCAAAAATTTCAAAGATCGCGCTTATTTTGCCCGTGATGCCCGAAGCGTCGGAAATTGGGCTTGCGCCAACCACTTCAACCACGCTTTCGCTTGCCCTAGGCGATGCGCTATGTGTTGCCTTGATGGAATATCGGCAATTTAGCCCTGAACAATTTAAAATATTTCACCCAGGCGGGGCGCTGGGCCAGCAGTTAAACTTTGTGGAAGATTATATGCATACAGGCAATCAGATACCGCTTTGCCCGCCAGACACAATGATGAAACAAGCCATTATGATTATGAGTTCGGGGCGTTTTGGCTGTGTTGGCATAACTGATGAAACAGGCAAGCTGCAAGGAATTGTAACCGATGGCGATTTGCGCCGCCATATTGATACGCCCGATCTGCTTGGGCAGAATATTGTGGCGATTATGACCAAGAATCCTAAAACGCTTGCAGCACGCGTGCTTGCCAAAGACGCGCTGCATATTATGACGGAATATGAAATCACCGCCTTTTTTATTGTTGATGATCAAAAACGCCCGCTTGGCATTGTTCATATCCATGATTTTCAGCGCGCCTTTAATCCAAAATAAATAAATTAATGGCTGAACCATCCCAACAAAGATCAAAATTAAACATTGCGGGGCGCGATATCAAGGGGGTGCGCGCCAATAGATCATGGTTGCAGCGTTTAAAATATATTTTGCCAACCAGCGCCTTATCTTTGTTGATCATTGGGATGATATGGCCGTTCTTGAATTTCAATCAAGGCAATTTCTTTGAGTTTGATTTTGGCGATGTGATGGATGCGGGCAGGGATCGCTTGCAAGTGGTTAATTTTAAATTTTCTTCGACCGATGGCGATAAGCAGCCTTATAATTTAACGGCGATCCGTGTTGATCAGCAAAGCGAACAAAGCTATCAATTGGTTGAGCCCAAAGCGGATTTATTGATGGCGGAGGGAAATTGGGCGTTGATCAGTGCAAATGAAGGCATTTATGACGAACAAAATAAAGAAGTTGACTTAAGCGGCAATGTCGAAATGTTCCATGATTTGGGCTATGAACTTTATATGCCGACCATGAAGATTAAGCTTGAAACGGGGCAGGTTTCCAGCACGGACCCAGTTGAGGGGCAAGCGGTTCAAGGATATTTTGAAGCAGAAGGCATCACCCTATTTAACAAAGGCCGGCAGTTAAAATTGCTGGGCAAAAGCAAGATGATTATTACACAATGACACAATTTAGCGCACTTAGAATCTTAATATTGATGCTAATGCTTGGCATATTGGGCGCGACATTGCCCTTGTTGGCACAAAGTGAATTTGAAATTATGGCGGATGAATCCCTGAATTGGGATCGTGATTTAAAACAATATCATGCGCTTGGAAATGCGGTGGTGAAAACCGAAAATATCACGCTGCGTGCGGATGAAATCATTGCCTATTACCAGACCATTGATGGGCAAGATCGCATTTTAAGGGCGGATGCGATTGGCAGGGTGATTGCCCAAAATGGCGCAAGCATCGCCTATGGCGATAAGGGGGTTTATCATATGGAAAGCGATATTATCGTGCTAATTGGCAAGGATTTGCGCGTGATTAATCAAAATGGCAAAATCACCGCCAAAGATACGATTGAATATTGGAACAAGCAAAATATTGCGGTCGCACGCGGCGATGCAACCTTGCAGCAGCAAGATAAATTTGTGCGCGCGGGAACCCTTACAGCCTTTATTAACGCAGATCAAAAACAAGAAGACGCGCCAAAGCAAACTCAGGAACAAAATAATGTTGGTGACAGCCAAGTTTACCGCGTGGATGCAACAGGCGGGGTGCATGTATCCACCGCCACAGAGATTTTGGTCGCAGATCAAGGGGTTTATTTGGTGCCTGAACAGGAATTTAAGCTGTGCGGCAATTTAAAGATTACGCGCGGGGAAAATCAATTAAATGGGGAATGTGCCAATTTGAATATGGCGACAGGCGTTAGCCAGATGCTGGGGCTGGGGGGCAGCAATCGGATTCAAGGGCTGATCGTTCCCCAGAAAAAGCAAGAATCCCCTCAATAAAGATAATGTAATAAAGATGATGCAATAAGGATAATGGGGGCATAATATGGATCACCCCGATGGTGTCTATGTGGCGCAAAAACAAGCCTTGCGCGCAGGCCTATATATTGTGGCAACCCCGATTGGCAATTTGGGGGATATTACCGTGCGTGCATTAAATATGCTTGCATCTGCAACCCATATTTATTGCGAGGATAAGCGGGTAAGTTCAAAATTATTACAGCATTATGGTATTGATAAACCGCTGCGGCTATATCATGATCATAATGGCGCGCAAATACGCCCCGAAATTATCACCGCCATCCAAGAACGACAGGCTGCGATCGTGCTGATCAGTGATGCTGGAACGCCGCTTATTTGCGATCCTGGCTATAAGCTGGTTGCCGAAGCTGCCGCCTTGGGGCTTTATGTGACCGCAATTCCAGGGGCGTGCGCTGCCATTACCGCGCTTTCAGCCAGCGGCATGCCATCGGATCAGTTTTTATTTATGGGCTTTATGCCCGCCAAACCCAGCATCATCACTCAAAAATTATCAGCGGTTACACGCGTCAATGCGACCTTGATTTTTTATGAAACGGCAAGCCGCTTGCAGGCTTTCTTGGGGCTAGCGCGCCAGCAGCTTGGCAATCGCCAGCTTGTGATTGCGCGCGAGCTTACCAAATATTATGAACAGCATATTCGCAGCACACTTGATCATTTATGCGATGATTTTGACGGCTTTAATATGCCGCTAAAGGGCGAATTTTGCGTTTTGATTGGCGGCGAAGTGATAGAGGATGAGGGCGGGCATGGCATGGATCAAGCCCAGCACCAGCTGGAAATGCTAATTGATCAGGAACTTTCAGCAGGGCGCACCGTCAAGCAAATTCAAAAACAGCTGCAAGATCACGCAAAGCTGGATAAGCGCAGCCTATATCAATTAATTTTAAGCCGAAAGACATGAAAAAGCACAGAACCTATAAACAGGCTTTGGGTGCAAAAGCATATTATGCGGGTCAAATCGCAGAATATATTGCGATTGTGTATTTGTTGCTTAAAGGCTATAGATTGCTTGCGCATCATCAACGCACCCCCTTTGCTGAATTGGATTTGATTGTGAAGCGGGGCAAGATGATCATCTTGGTTGAAGTGAAGCATAGAATCAGCCTAGATGATGCTGTTTTTAGCTTGCAACCCGCCCAGCTTGGGCGTTTGGAAAAGGGCTTTTCATGGTGGCTTGCCCAGCATCATCTGGCAGATCAAGGCGTGATTCGCATGGATTTGCTGGCTGTTGGTTTTTACAGGCTGCCCCGTCATATTAAAAATATAAGCATGATGAATTATAATGCGTAATAAAATTTATATTTTCTTTCTGGCTTTGCCAATGCTGCTGCTGAATGCTTGCAGCCCGTTTGGGCTTGCAATCGGCGCAGGCGCAATGGTTGGCAGCATCGCGCTTGAAGAGCGCGGGGTAAAGCAAGCGACCCGTGACCGCATTTCCCACGCGAAAATTATGAGCGAACTTGCAAGCATTGACCCCATTTTGGTTGGCGATATATCGCTTGAAGTGATTGAAGGAAGGGCGCTTGCGGTGGGCAGGGTTAATGATCAACAACAGCGCGCCCGCATCATTCAGCAAATCTGGCTGGATTCAAATATTTTGGAAGTGATTGACCATATCAAGGTTGGTACAGGCGATGGGATTGACCAAAAAGCATATGATGTTACGATTCTGACCAAATTAAAGTCACGATTATTTGGCGACCAAGATATTATGGGCGTGAATTATGGGTTTGAAGTGCTGGAGGGCGGGGTCTATGTGCTGGGCATCGCCCAAAGCGACGCTGAATTGCAAGCCGTGTTAAATCAAATCTATGCGATTGAGCGGGTGCGCTATGTTAAGCATTATGTTTTATTAAAAGATTCCCCGCAGCGTTTTGACCTTAAAAAACAAATTGAGTTCCGATTGCTAGAACAAGCGCAGCAAGATATAAAGGCAGAGGGTTAAGCGGTTGATTGATAGAGATTCAGTTGCCCCCTATGAAGCTTTTTTTATGGATGAAGCCGCAAAACCTCTATTGCTATGTGATCATGCCAGCAATCATATTCCAGCATCATTGAATGATCTTGGGCTTTCCAAGCAATCACTGGCGCAGCATATCGCCTATGATATTGGGGCGGGCGGGGTCACCAAATTGCTATCGCAGGCGCTGGGTTATCCTGCGCTATTGGGCGGCGTTTCTAGGTTGATGATTGATCTTAACCGCCCCGTGGATGACCCAACTTCGATTCGCCAAATTTATGATCATATAATCATAAAAGGCAATATCGGATTGGATCAAGCTGCGATCACCCACAGAATAGATACTTATTTCACCCCCTATCATCAGGCGATATCCGATCATTTGCAGCAAGCTTTAATGCAAAGAGCAGCATTGCCGATGATCCTTTCAATTCACAGCTATACGCCAAAGATACGCGCAAAAGGGGTGTTGCAGCAGCGCCCATGGCATTTGGGAATTTTAAGCAATCAAGATCGAAGATTAAGCACGATTGCGCTTGATTATTTTGCCCAGCATCACCCAGAATTGACCATTGGTGATAATTTACCCTATTCAGGTGAGGATGCGTATGATTATACCCTATCCACTCATGTTTTTCCCAAGGGGTACCTAAGCTTGCTGGTTGAAATAAGACAGGATTTAATTGACACACAAGCAGGACAAGAACAGATGGCGCAATTATTGCTGCCCTTAATGCAAAAGCTGGATCAGGCAGGGTCTGATCTTAGCAAAGCCGCAGATAAAGAGGTTTAAATGATTGAAGGCTTACCCTTTACCCTATATGATTTGATTGCGCTTGGTTTTATTTTGATTCTGGGCATATTTGCGGCACTTTGGGGGCTTGCGGGCATTTTAAGCTCGGTTGGGGCGTGGCTTGGGGCGGGTGCGCTTGCGCTTGCCTTTTATCCGCAATTTCAGCTGATTGCCGTCAAATTTATGGGCGCGGGGCTGTTGAGCGATGTTGGCGCGGCGGCGGGCGGCTTTGCGATATCGCTTGCGGTCTTGATGCTGCTTGGCACCTTTATTTCAAAGCGGGTACAAGCAAGCGTGCTTGGTCCTGCAAACCGTGCCTTGGGGCTTGCAACAGGGCTTGCAATGGGATTTGCGGTTGTATCCTTAATCATGGTGACGATGCTGATGTTGCTTGAAGAGGATGGCTTGCCGCAAGATTTAAAATCCAGCCGCTCCTATCATTTATTTATAAATTCGGGACTTATTTTAATGTCATTGGTACCAGATGACATTAAAACCGATACTTTAATTGGGGTGGAGCAGCAGCGGGAAAATGCAAATAATGCCTATGATGCTTATCAGCTTTATCAGCATTATATTGCGCCATCCCCGCATAATTTACAAGATTCTGATCAAAATCAGCAACAAAAGGGTGCAAACTCCCAGAATTCGCGCTATGATCCTGCGGAACAGTTAATCTTGGATCGCATAATAGATCGCGCGCAGCAGTGATCGCTGGGAATATAAGATCGCGCGCAGCAGTGATCGTGTATAATAGTAATCGCGCGCAGCAATAGAAGATAATGAAGTGAAATATTAAGATGGCATTTGATGATAAATTCCATGAGGAATGTGGGGTATTTGGGGTTTATAATATTCCAGATGCCGCCGCCCATGTGGTGCTTGGGCTTCATGCGCTTCAGCATCGCGGGCAAGAAGCAACGGGAATTGTGGCTTATGATGGCATGAAATTTCATGCACATCGTGCTTTGGGGGCGGTTGATCGCACTTTTGGCGGTCAAAATAACCCAATCATAGAATCGCTAAAGGGAACAATTGCAATTGGGCATAATCGCTATGCCACTTCTGGGGATGATGGGCTGCGAAATGTGCAGCCCTTATTTGCGGATTTGGAAGAAGGCGGGGTGGCGATTGCCCATAATGGCAATTTAACCAATGCCTATCGGCTGCGCCGTGAAATGGTTGTGAATGGGCGGATTTTTCAAAGCACCAGCGATACGGAAATTATCCTGCATTTAATCGCAGAAGCCAAAGGCACCATCATTAACCGCCTAACAACCGCGCTTCAAACGGTCGAGGGGGCATATTCCTTGATCGCGCTTACCCGCAGCAAAATGATTGGGGTGCGCGATCCATTTGGGGTGCGCCCCTTGGTGCTGGGCAAATTAAATGATTCCTATATTTTGGCATCTGAAAGCTGCGCGCTGGATATTTTGGGCGCGACCACCATCCGCGATGTTGCGCCAGGTGAAATGATCGTGATTGATCCTGATGGCATGAAAAGCTATTACCCATTTGCGATCAATAACCCGCAGCAGCAAGCCAGCAAAGGGCATTTCTGTATTTTCGAATTTGTGTATTTTGCTCGCCCTGATACCATCACCAATGGTCAATCTGTGTATCAGGTGCGCACCCGCATCGGCGCAGAGCTTGCCAAGGAACATGCAGTTGATGCGGATGTCATTGTGCCAATTCCAGATTCAGGTGTTCCAAGCGCGATTGGCTATTCCGAGCAATCGGGCATTCCCTTTCAATATGGCATTATTCGCAATCACTATGTTGGGCGCACCTTTATTGAGCCAACTTCGGAAATTCGCCATTTGGGTGTGAAATTAAAGCATAATCCAAACCGCCATGTGCTGGAGGGAAAGCGGGTTATTCTGGTCGATGATTCAATTGTGCGCGGCACAACATCGCGTAAAATTGTTGAAATGGTCAGAAATGCGGGCGCAACCCAGGTTCACCTTAGAATCGCAAGCCCGCCAACCAAACATAGCTGTTTTTTTGGGGTGGATACGCCAAGCCCCAATGAATTGCTGGCATCCAATTATGATCTGGAGGCGATGGCAGCCTTAATTGGGGTGGAAAGTCTGGGCTTTATCTCTTTGGATGGGCTTTATCGTGCATCTGGCAATCCAGATGGGCGTTCCGATCAGCTTGACGCGCGCGGCTATTGCGATGCGTGCTTTAGCGGTGAATATCACATTAAGCTAAAAGATGCCGATGATGCCGCAAACAGCAAACAGCAACCCCGCCAGCTTTCGCTATTAAAAGAAGGGTGATGTTTAAGCGGTTAATCCCAGCACATCATCCTTGTGCATAAATTCAACATTTGCGCCCCAAAATCTGGTGGCAGCCACGCTAACTTGTGCGGGATGACCCGAGGTTGCAAAGCGCAATCTTGGAATTTCACTGGCATCCACCAAATGCTGGCTTGGATGATTGCGATATTCAGGGTGACGATCAAGATAGCGATGCAGGCTGTCGGCAACGGCTTGGGGCTGGTGAATAAGCGTGCTGCCCTCTGGCAAATGCTTGCGAAATAATTCTGCGACCAGCTGATAATGGGTGCAGCCAAGCGCGGCAATATCAAATCCGCGCGCCTTGGTTTGTATCATTAAATTCTTGCAATAACGCTGAATGCCGCCATCAATATCCTCAATCGCAGCATCGGCTTCAATAAAATCCGCCAACCGATGGCAGGCTTGCTGGAAAATTTGAATATTTGGGTGAAACCGTTTTAATTCAATGGGAAAGCGTTCACTGGTAACGGTTGCGCGGGTTGCAAAAAAGGCAACGCGGTGAATTTCTGGGGATGGCGCATAGGGCGCATGCGGCCTTAAATGCCATTCTTGATGGGTGATGGCTTCAATTAAGGGAATAAACACACCGATCACATTATGGGCTTGATGGCCGCCCGTGATCTTGCCCATAAAGTTGCGCTTTATATGATGTTCGCCCCATTCAACAAAAGGCAGCCAATTTTGCTGCAAGGGGCGAAGCGCAATCGCGCATGCCGTATTGCAAGCGATAATGACCAGCCGGCAGCCTTTTGAAAATAAATATTCAACCCCGCGCCGCGTTAGGCTGTAAATTTGCTCATGGTCCCGCCGACCATAAGGCGCATAGGCACTGTCCCCAAAATACAGGAATTTTTCATCCTCAAATTCGCGCAGCAGCGTGCGCAGGATCGTTAGCCCGCCAAGCCCCGAATCAAATACGCCGATCATTGATTGCCTTGCGGTTTTATCGCAGAAGCATTAGCAGGTTTAAGCTCCATCTCCAAACCAAGCATTAATTCCATATTCTGTACCGCTTGCCCCGATGCGCCTTTGCCAAGATTATCCAGCACCCCGACCGCAAGCGCATTTTCACGGTCTGGACTTTGAAATAAATGGATGGTCAGCCCATCTTGATTCGCCATTGCTTGGGGCTTTAAGCGGGTGATGCTTGCGCTTGTTGATGGCGCTTCAATCTTGACTTGATCCGCATTTGCATAATGCTGTTGATAGCAATCATAAAGCTGATCAAATGTGATTTTAAGCGCCGATAAAGGCACGGGAAGCTGCACTGCCATCCCTTGAATGAAGGGGGCAACCGATGGCACAAAGATGGGGGGGCGCGTCAATCCTGCCCATTTTGTAATTTCAGGCAAATGCTTATGATTAAGCGATAGCCCGTAAAGATGATAGCTTTCATCCCCCTGTTCAAAGGCTTCAATCATTTGCTTGCCGCCGCCTGAATAGCCCGAAACCGCAGCCAAAGATACGGGAAAATCTGCGGGCAGCAGCCCTTTTGAAATTAAAGGATGCAGCAGGGCGACCGAAGTTAACGCATAGCACCCAGGATTGCTTACCCGCTTTGCTTTTACAATCGCCGCTGCATGATTGGGATCATATTCCACAAACCCATAAACCCAGTCTGGATGGGTGCGATGCGCGGTTGACGCATCAATGATTTTGGTGTGCGGATTTTCAATCATGCCAACCGCTTCAATCGCTTGCGCATCAGGCAAGCATAAGATCACCAAATCGGCTTCATTTAGCATTTTACGGCGTGCATCAATATCGCGCCGTTTATCATGCAGCAAGCTAAGCACAATATCATTGCGCGCGCTAAGGCGAGACCTTACTTGCAGTCCCGTTGTTCCCGCCTCGCCATCAATAAAGATTTTAGGGTGCGCCATCCGTTGCTTAACCTTTTTATTTGAACATATCGCCCGCAAAAGATGCTTGGCTGCCAAGCTCTTCTTCAATGCGCAGCAATTGATTATATTTTGCCAGACGATCCGTTCTGGATAAAGACCCTGTTTTGATCTGCCCGCAATTTGTGGCAACCGCCAAATCAGCAATCGTGGTATCTTCGGTTTCACCCGAACGATGTGACATGACCGCGCTATAGCTTGCTTTATGTGCCATTTCAACCGTTTGAAGCGTTTGCGATAAAGTGCCAATTTGATTGACTTTAATCAAAATGGAATTGGCAATTTGCTGATCAATGCCCTGCTTTAAACGCACTGGATTGGTTACAAATAAATCATCGCCAACCAGCTGGCATTGTTTGCCAATTTTGGTGGTTAAATCCGCCCAGCCTTGCCAATCATCTTCTGCCATGCCATCTTCGATCGAGCAAATGGGATAGGATTTGACCAAATTCGCCAAATAATCTGCATGACCCGCAGCATCAAGCTGCTTATTCTCACCGCTTAAATTATAAATGCCATCTTTAAAATATTCACTTGCGGCACAATCTAGGGCAAGCTTGATTTGTTCGCCTGGACGATAGCCCGCTTTTTCAATCGCGCTCATAATTTGATCCAATGCTTCTTTTGCAGACCCAATATTGGGTGCAAATCCGCCCTCATCCCCGACATTGCAATTTAGATTCTTGGCTTTAAGCCCCGCCTTTAACGCGTGAAAAATTTCAACCCCTGCACGCAATGCATCGCTAAAATTTGAAAAACCAACGGGCGCAATCATAAATTCTTGAATATCAATCGGATTATCCGCATGGGCGCCGCCATTGATAATATTCATCAAGGGAACGGGCAGCTGATGGGCGTAAGCCCCGCCAATATAGCGATAAAGCGGCAGGCCTGCTTCTTGTGCAGATGCGTGGGCAAGCGCAAGCGAAACCCCCAAAATGCTGTTTGCGCCCAGCCTTGTTTTATTGTCTGTGCCATCAAGTTCAATCATGGCGCGATCAACTTCCATTTGATCATCGCCTTCCATGCCCGCAAGCAGGTCAAATAACTCACCATTTACCGCCTCAACCGCTGATAAAACGCCTTTACCGCCATAGCGGCTTTGATCGCCATCGCGCAATTCATGGGCTTCATGCTTGCCTGTGGATGCGCCGCTTGGCACGCTGGCACGCCCGATGGAACCATTTTCAAGCAAGACATCAACTTCTAGGGTTGGGTTGCCCCGACTATCAAGAATTTCGCGGGCATGGACATCAATAATCGCAGACATTGTTATTTCCTTTTAAGATTGGATTTATAATAGAGAGATGAAAAATAAAGGATTGCCCATCAAAACACAACAAAAATCACCCGCTTGGCTGTTTCTGACCGATACTGGTTGGGATTTTTGCCAATAAAAACCCCACCAAGCGCGGATTATGGGTAACCTCTTGCCCTGATCTGGGGTCTTGGGGGACAAGGCATGAAAGATAGAGTGAAATCATTGCCATTGCGCTTCCAAGCAAAAATACAGTTGCGGGAGAAAACAGCCAAATAATTCCAAAAATAGGGGGGATAATCACGGCGGCAATATGATTTATGGTAAAGCTTACCCCTGCGGTTGATGCCATATCTTGGGGATCAGCAATTTTTTGAAAATAGGTTTTAATCGCGATTGCAAAGGCAAAAAACATATGATCAATCACATAAAGCGTGCCAGCAAGCCATGCCGTTTCAACAAAAGCATAAGTGGTGAACACAAGCACCAGCCCCGAATATTCAAAGATTAACGCCTTGCGCTCCCCCCATTTTGCAATTAATTTTCCAATCAAGGGGGCAAGCTTGATGTTTACCAGATGGTTAATTAAAAATAACAAGGTCACCTCAGCCGCGCTATAGCCAAATTTTTCAACCATCATAAAGGCTGCAAAAACGATGAAAATCTGGCGGCGCGCGCCGCTCATAAAGACAAGCGCGTAATATAACCAATAGCGTTTGCGCAATAAAAGATGCTTATGCTGAACATGGGGCGATTTAAAAATGGGAAAGGCAAAAGCAACAAAAATTGCAGCGGCAACGGTAACCGCGCCCGCAATTAAATAAACCCATTTATAATCCAAACCGCTTGAGAACCAAGCAGGCATAACCGCAGAAGCATCAAAAAAGAAATCAAGCCCTGATAGGATCATTGCAGGATCGGTTGCCACAATAATCAAACAATAAACCGCAATCGTTGCCATCGCCACAAAGCCCATTTGCTGACCAAGCATGGCGGGCGTATCTTTTTTATCAATTAATTGCAAAGTAAGCGATTGCTGCACCGCTTCATAATAATGAAAGCCAACAGAAGCCATAAAAGTCATCATATAAAGCGGCAATAATGCAGGAAAGAATCCCGTTAATGCCGTTCCAAGCCCCAGCAATATCAACGCCAAGATTGCCAATTTTTGTTCCCGAATAAACAGGATAATAAAGATTACCCCAAAGGATAAAAAGCCTGGAATTTCCCTTATGCCCTGCAAGATTCCAATTTTCTGACCATCAAAATTCACGCGCTCAATCGCAAAATTATTCAACAGTGCCATCCACCCATTCAGGCTAATCGCCATCGCAGCTGCCATGATGAACAGCATCATTGCGGGGCGTTTCCAAGTTTGAGGCGGATTTTGTTCTGGGCGCATGATGTTTATGGGGGGTGATTTTTTAAAGAATTGTATTTTTATGTCATTCCCTTTATAAACAAGATATTGTTTTTTGAAAAGGAATAGCTGTGGGATATGCAAGCATTTTAAAATCGATGTTGGGGCGGGCTTTGATTGCGCTTGCATTTTTGGCAATCATGATTCAATCGCTATATGCCCAAACTGATTTGCGTTTTGTGCCTGGCAGCGAAGATATTCCGATGATGGAAACCATGCGCCCGCTTGAAAATGGTGTAATGTATTTTGATAGCGCAGCAGGAAGAGTGGTGGAAAGTCAATTGGTAAGCGATCAGCTGCCAAGCGCAATCTTCTCCTTTTATGAAACCACTTTGCCTGCACTTGGCTGGAACATGACCGATAAAAATCATTATCGGCGCGCGGGGGAACAGTTAATCATTGATGTGATTGACGATCAGCAAGACCCCTTATTTACGCTGCTGCGTTTCCGCTTGATCCCTCAATAAGGTTAAAAACCAACCATAAATCAGTCCTGCTTGCGTTCAATATTTGCACCGCACGCATAAAGCTTTCGCACCAAGCGACCATAGCCGCGATCAAGGTGATATACGCGGTTAATCACGGTTTTTCCTTGCGCTGCAAGCCCCGCCAGTACCAGCGACATGGATGCCCGTAAATCGGTTGCCATCACTTCTGCACCGCTTAAATTAGGAACGCCGCGCACCAAAGCGCTGCGCCCATGCAGCGTGATATTCGCGCCCATGCGCTGCAATTCAGGCACATGCATAAAACGATTTTCAAAAATGGTTTCGGTAATCATGGATGCGCCATCGCTAACGCACATGAGCGCCATAAATTGTGCTTGCAAATCGGTTGGAAAACCTGGAAAAGGCTCGGTCATAATATCGCAGCCCATTAAGCGCGCATTGCTTGATTTAATGTGAATGCCGTGCTGGGTCGGGGTAACCGCAATGCCTGCTTTTTCCAATCTGCCCCATAGCGGTTTTAACGCTGCATTGGGCGCGTCAATAATTTCCAGCTCTCCGCCTGTAATCGCGGCCGCAATTGCATAGCTGCCAGCTTCAATCCGATCCGCTTCAACCTTATGTGATGCTTGATTTAAGCTGGATACGCCCTCAATTTCCAAAAGACTAGAGCCAATGCCCGTGATCTTAGCGCCCATCTTGGTCAATAAATGCGCCAATTCGTCAATTTCAGGCTCGCGTGCAGCATTCATCAAACGGGTTGTGCCTTTGGCAAGCGTTGCAGCCATCAATAGATTTTCGGTCGCGCCAACCGAAGGAAAAGGCAAGCTGATCTCTGCGCCATAAAGCCCTTTGGGGGCTTCTGCTTTGATATACCCCTCGTCAATGGTGATGATCGCCCCCATTTGGCGCAAGCCTTCAATGTGCAAATCAACCGGCCTTGCGCCAATCGCACACCCGCCTGGCAATGAAATAGAGGCATGACCCGCCCGCGCAAGAATCGGTCCAAGCACCAAAATAGATGCCCGCATTTTGCGCACCATTTCATAAGGGGCGTGGGTTGATGATAATTTTGGGCAGGAAATGCTGATTTGCTGCCCGCCTGTTTCCGCCTGATATTGACTTTGGCTATCAGGGGAAAGCGCGCCCACCGCACCCAGATGTGATAATAGCACCATCAAGGATTCAATATCGGCAAGCGGCGGAATATTATAAAAATGAATCGGCTGATCGCTAAGCAAACACGCGGTTAGCAATGGCAATGCTGCATTCTTCCCGCCGCTAATGGGCATGATGCCATGCAACGGATTGCCGCCTTCAATGATAATTCTGTCCATAATCGCCCTAAATCTTTGGAGGGGTCACGCCGCGCTGCCCCATATATTTACCATTCCGATCGCCATAAGTCACATCGGGGCGGGCTTCGCCTTTTAAAAACAAGAATTGGCACGCCCCCTCATTGGCATAGATTTTTGCTGGAAGCGGCGTTGTGTTTGAAAATTCCAGCGTCACATGCCCCTGCCAACCAGGTTCAAGCGGGGTGACATTCACAATAATCCCGCAGCGCGCATAGGTGGATTTGCCAAGGCAAATCACCAAGACATCATCGGGAATTTTAAAATATTCCACGGTTCTGGCAAGTGCAAAAGAATTTGGCGGGATAATGCAATAAGGCCCATTGCGTTTTACAAAAGTGGTTTCATTAAATTCTTTGGGATCAACCAGCGCATTATCAATATTGGTGAAGATTAAAAATTCATCCGCAACCCGCGCATCATAACCAAAAGAGCTTAGCCCATAAGAAATCACCCCATCGCGCTTTTGACCATCCACAAAAGGATCAATCATGTCATGCTGGGTTGCTTGTGTCCGTATCCAGCGATCTGCCATAATCGTCATTTATATTATCCTGTTTTTCGTTAAGATTTATTCTTCGCTGCTTCTATTGCGGCTTGCGCGTCTAAATATTCTTGCCATTCAGATAGGGTCGGTAAATTTGCCCCCGCGCGCGCGCAAGTAATTGCCGCAGCTTTGGATGCGCGATCTGCCAGATTATATAGCGCACCCTGATTAAGATTTTTAAGCATATTACAAGGGTCGGTATGTTCCAATAATTGCGCCAGCAATGCCGCTTGAAAAGAATCGCCCGCGCCAATTGTATCCACGCAATTAACGGGCTTTGGACGATAATCAAAAATCAAACGATTATTGCTATAGCATCCAACCGCATCCTCGCCGCCTGTGATAATCACCAGCTGCACGCCTTTTTCAATAAATTGTTCTGCCAATTTTTTGCTTGGCATGCCATCATAGCAAAGATCAATGTCTTCGCGGCTGATTTTCAGCAAATTAACATAAGGTAAAAATTCGGAAATACGGTCGCGCCATAGCTGCATATCAGGTTCAACCGATGTGCGAATATTAGGATCAAGCGAAATAAAGCGATCACGATTGCGTTTTGCAAATTCAAGATAGCTGTCCCCCGATGGCGCAGTTACCATGCTATAAGACCCAAAATGCAGCCCCTTAACGGCGGAATCAAGCTTTGGCAAATCATTAATGCCGATCATTTTCTCTGCGCCATTTTGACCGTAAAAATGATATTTTGGCTGTCCATTATGAAAATCAATCAATGCCAGCGTGGTTTTATAATCGCTATGGATTAAATATTGCGACCCCACCCCTTCATCAATTAAATGATTGAATAATTTTGTGCCAAGTGAATCTTTTGAAATTCCTGTAAAAAGGGCTGCTTTTACCCCTAATCGCGCCAATCCAACCGCAACATTAAACGGCGATCCGCCAATAATGGCTTTAAAGCCAAGTGCGTTCGTCTGGGCTTCATCCCCACCCGCAAGATCAGATGGAATCAAATCATATAATGCTTCACCGCAAACAATAAACATGAATAATCTCAGTATAAATTAAAATGTTAAGGATAAATTTAAGTTGTTAAAGCATATAAAGCAACAGATGCTGCATTTGATACATTTAGCGACTCCATGGCGTGATCGTCAATCGGTATTTTTACCAAATCATCACAAATTTGTTTTGTCTTATGGCGAATTCCCGCGCCTTCTGCGCCAACCACCAAGGCTTGATAGGGCGCGGGCGTGATTTGATTGATCGCGGTTGACGCTGCGCCATCCATCCCATAAACCCAAAAATTTTGAGATTTTAAGAATTCTATAAAACGGGTGAGATTGACGGTGCGCAATAAAGGAAGCGTATCCATTGCCCCCGCAGCAGCCTTTGCCATCACCGCGCTTTCACCTGGGCTATGCTTGTCTTGAACAATCACCGCAACCACGCCAAATGCAGCAGCACTGCGCATAATTGCCCCAATATTCCTTGGGTCGGTGACTTGATCCAAAATAAGCAGGGTTGCTTTTGACCGCGCCTCCAGCGCATTTATAATAAATTGCTCTCCATCAACAGCCCTTTGCGGCAAAACGCAAAGCGCAACCCCCTGATGCACGGCATCAGCCCCGCATAGGCGATCCAGCTGATGGCGATCCACAATATTAATGCGGGGAAGATCGCGGCGTGATCCCAATGACTCTAGTGACCCCAATGACCCCAGTGCTTCGTTGATCCGCTCATGGGTTGCTTGGGTTATTTTGATCTCTAGGATATGGCGATTTGGGTTTTGAATCGCCAGGATAGAAGGATGGAAGCCATACAGCCAGTAAGCGCCCTTTTGTGCATTAGACGCACTAGACGCATTAGATGTATTGGATGCGTTTGGCGTTGTATTTTTTGAATGATGTTTAAATTTGGAATGGGCAGAAGCGGGACGCTGTGAATTGCTGTTTGTTTCAAACGCTTTGTTTGATTCAAAATCAGAATTACTATTATGTGCGCCCCGTTTCTGCCTTGATTTCATCGATAGATGTTCATTCCATTAACTGTAACAACGCTCCAATAAATATTGTTTAATGTGCAAGCGCAGCAAGCAGCAATAAAGCAACAATATTGGTGATTTTAATCATTGGGTTGACGGCTGGGCCTGCTGTATCCTTGTATGGATCGCCGACCGTATCGCCTGTTACCGCAGCTTTATGGGCTTCGGATCCTTTACCGCCATGATTGCCATCTTCGATATATTTCTTGGCGTTATCCCACGCACCGCCACCAGCGGTCATGGAAAGCGCAACAAATAATCCTGTCACAATCACCCCAAGCAGCATTGCACCAACCGCCGAGAACGCAGCACCTTGATCCGCAACCGCAAGAATAATGAAATAAAGAACAATCGGGCTAAGCACAGGCAATAAAGAGGGGATAATCATCTCTTTAATGGCGTGCTTGGTCAGCATATCAACACAGCGGCCATATTCTGGCTTGGTTGTGCCTTCCATGATGCCAGGAAGTTCTTTAAATTGACGGCGAACCTCAACCACAACTGCACCGCCAGCGCGGCCAACCGCAGTCATGCCCATTGCCCCAAATAAATAAGGCAACATTCCGCCAACAAACAGGCCGATCACGACATAAGGATTGGAAAGCGAGAAATCAACGGCAACACCGCCAAAGAAACGCTCCAAATCAGCGGTATAGGCTGCAAATAACACCAGCGCACCAAGACCAGCCGAACCAATGGCATAGCCTTTTGTGACCGCTTTCGTGGTATTTCCAACCGCATCCAAAGCATCCGTGGTTGTGCGTACTTCAGCTGGCATATCCGCCATTTCAGCAATCCCGCCAGCATTATCTGTAACAGGGCCATAAGCATCAAGCGCAACGACCATTCCAGCAAGTGCAAGCATGGTTGTCACCGCAATCGCGATCCCAAACAAGCCAGCAAGCTGGAAAGTAACGCCGATTGCAATGCAAATTAAGATTGCAGGAATCGCAGTTGCTTCCATGGAAACAGCCAAGCCTTGAATGACATTCGTGCCATGACCTGTTTCTGATGCCAATGCAACCGAACGCACAGGGCGATATTCGGTTGAAGTATAATATTCGGTCACCCAAATAATCAAACCCGTTAGCACCAAGCCAACAATCGCACATCCAAACAGAACCATGCCTGTAAAGCTTTTGCCATCAATGGTAATCGCGGTTTGCATACCGACCAAATAATCGATCACAAACCATACAAAAATTGCAGAAAGAACCGATGCAACCACGAAGCCTTTATAAAGGGCATTCATAATATTATTGCTTGATCCCAAACGCACAAAAAAGGTGCTGATGATGGAAGCAATCAAGCTAACACCGCCAATTGCCATTGGCACCAGCAAGAACTGATCCATTGCAATGCCTTGCACGCCGTAAATCAGCGCAAGCACCATGGTTGCACCCATGGTTACGACATAGGTTTCAAACAAATCAGCAGCCATCCCAGCGCAATCGCCAACATTATCGCCAACATTATCGGCAATAACGGCTGGGTTGCGCGGGTCATCTTCTGGAATGCCAGCTTCAACTTTGCCGACCAAATCCGCGCCAACATCCGCACCTTTTGTAAAGATGCCGCCGCCAAGACGCGCAAAGATGGAAATAAGCGATGCCCCAAAGGCAAGCCCGACAAGCCCGTTAATAACCTCGACATTATCGCCGCCATCAATTGGATTGCCCGTGATCAAATAAGCATAATAACCCGCGATGGATAATAATGCCAGCCCAGCAACCAGCATGCCCGTCACCGCGCCAGAGCGGAACGAGGTTGCAAGCCCTTCAGCCAAGCTTTTGGATGCAGCCTGTGCGGTGCGCACATTGGCGCGAACCGATACAAACATACCAACATAGCCCGCAACACCAGACAATACCGCACCAACCACAAAGCCAAATGCGCTGCTAAGACCAAGCGCAAAAAACAAAATGATTGCAACGATCACGCCAACAAAGCCGATCGTCATATATTGACGGTTAAGATAGGCCGCAGCCCCTTCTTGAATGGCCGCTGCAATTTCTTGCATTCTGGCCGTGCCTTGATCTTGAGACAAGATTGATTTTGCTGTAATCGCTCCGTAAAGAACCGCGATCACACCGCATAATAGGATTATCCCCAACATGCTCATAGGTCATTCCTTCCAGTGAATAATAAATAAAATAATGAATGTTAAATTAAAATTGGTTAATTTAGCCGTTTCATACTGTAATTTTTAAGCGCTTGCAAGTAAAGAAACGCACCCTACCCTGTTTCAAATTGGCACAGGTTGTTTTTGCGCTTATGTTTTTATGCTTATGTTTTTACGCATTCACAATTAGTTTTTTCTTTGCCGATCACCTCAAAGGTGATACGCGCGGCGCGTGAGCGATAATAAAAAGCATGCGACTGCATGCCGTCGCCAGTGCGACGAAAGCCTCGCGGCGTGTGAGCGCATAATCACGACTGCGCGGCGCGTGAGCGGGAAAAATCAAGCATGCGACTGCATGCCGTCGCCAGTGCGACGAAAGCCTGCGCGGCGTGTGAGCGCGTAATAAAAAGCGCGCTTTTATATATTGGCGATTTCAAGGGCGCGCTGATGGCAGGCTTTCATGGTGGCTGCCATTAATGGGGATAGCCCAGAATCTGAATCCCTTAATATTTTTAGCGCGGCTTCGGTTGTGCCATTTTTGCTGGTAACTTGCTGGCGCAGCTGCGTGGGGGATAGGGCGCTGTCTTGTGCAAGCTTTGCCGTTCCGCTAACCGTTTTCAGCGCCATTTGATTTGCAAGC
>JBGCED010000003.1:0-16607 GCA_045106055.1 Alphaproteobacteria bacterium | reverse complement strand
CTTGCATAGCGCATGGCAATCAAGCCATCGCCTTGAAGACGGTTAAGCCCATCTTGATCAATTTGATAATTGCCGTCATTATTCGCCAGCGGTAAATTAATAATCTCGGATGGTTGGTAATGCGCCAATAGCGGGCTTTTTGATGCTTTGCCGCCCATTTCAATTTTAAGTGAATGATGCTTGCACATGAATTTAAGCCCTTGATTGCGCAATAACGCACCAGGCAGCAAGCCCGCTTCTGTTAAGATTTGAAAGCCATTGCAAATGCCCAAAATATAAGCGCCGCGTGTTGCTTGGGCTTTGATTGCGCGCATGATTGGCGAATGGGCGGCAATCGCCCCGCTTCTAAGGTAATCGCCAAATGAAAAACCGCCTGGCAAAATGATAAGATCAAAATTGGGCAGGCTGGTTTCCTTGTGCCATACCAAAACAGGCATAAAGCCCAGTGCTTTTTCAACCGCATAGCACATATCCCGCTCGCGGTTAATCCCTGGAAATTGAATGATGGCGATTTTCATTATGCAGCTTCAATCACTTCAAATTCATAGGATTCAACCACGCCATTTACCAGTAATTTTGCGCACATATCCTTGACCATTTGCTGGGCAGTCGCAAGGTCGCTTGCATCCAGATCAAGCTTAATCTGCTTGCCAATCCGCACCCCCTTAATCTGGTCAAAGCCCAATGCTTTTAATGCTTGTTCGGTCGCAAGCCCTTGCGGATCAAGCACCCCTTGTTTTAACTGCACATTGATAATTGCTTGCATGATGCTGCCTTTATAAAATTTAAGATAAGGATTCAATCCGATTAATGTCGCGCACCGCACCCTTATCGGCTGAGGTTGCAAATGCGGCATAGACTTTAAGCGCGGTGCTTACCTTGCGCCTGCGCGGCTTTACAGGCTTCCATGCGGCGCTTCCCCTTTGTTCCATCGCTACGCGCCTTTGTTCCAGCACCGCATCATCAACATCCACATTGATGGTGCGATTTGGAATATCAATCAGGATATGATCGCCTTCTTCAATAAGCGCAATCGCCCCACCTTCTGATGCTTCGGGCGATACATGACCGATTGACAGCCCCGATGTTCCCCCAGAAAAGCGCCCATCCGTGACCAAGGCGCAATCCTTACCCAGCCCCATGGATTTTAAATAGCTGGTCGGATATAGCATTTCCTGCATCCCAGGCCCGCCCTGCGGCCCTTCATAGCGAATGATAATCACATCGCCCTTATGAATTTCCCCGCCCAAAATCGCAGCCACAGACGCATCTTGGCTTTCAAAAATGCGGGCTTTTCCGTTAAATTTCCAAATGGATTCATCCACCCCTGCGGTTTTTACAATACAGCCATTTGTGGATATATTGCCATAAAGCACCGCCAGCCCGCCATCTTTGCTAAATGCCTTATCCGCAGTCCTGATGCAGCCCGCTTCGCGGTCAAAATCAAGCGCTTGCCAATATTTATCTTGGCTAAAGGCCTGTGTGGTGCGCACCCCGCCAGGTGCAGCCAAATATAATTTTTTAACCGCTTCTGATGGGCTGCGCATAATATCATAATGATCCAGCGCATCTTTCATTGTGTGGCTGTGAACGGTTCGGCAGCTTGTATCCAGCAACCCCGCGCGATCAAGCTCGCCCAAAATGCCCATAATCCCGCCCGCTCTATGCACATCTTCTATATGGACATCGGCTGCAGCGGGCGCGACTTTACAAATATTGGGGACTTTGCGGGATAGATGATCAATATCATCCATGGAAAAATCAATGCCGCCCTCATGTGCTGCGGCTAGGATATGCAGCACCGTGTTGGTGGATCCGCCCATCGCAATATCCAAACACATTGCATTTAAAAAGGCAGCGCGATTTGCAACATTGCGCGGCAATACGCCATCATCTTCATCTTGGTAATAGCGTTTGCATAATTCAACTGCGGTGCGCCCTGCTTCGCGAAACAGCCCCTCGCGCAATTTATGGGTGGCAAGCACTGTGCCATTGCCTGGCAAGGATAGCCCCAACGCTTCGGTTAAGCAATTCATTGAATTTGCAGTGAACATCCCCGAACATGATCCGCAAGTGGGGCATGCCGCCTTTTCATAGGCTTCTGCGTCCGCATCGCTGACATTGGGGTTCGCGCCCTGCACCATCGCATCCACCAGATCAATTGCGCGTTCAACCCCATCGATTACCACTTTGCCAGCTTCCATCGGTCCGCCAGAGACAAAAACCGCTGGAATGTTAAGCCGCATCGCTGCCATTAACATTCCTGGGGTGATTTTATCGCAATTTGAAATACAAACCAGCGCATCGGCACAATGGGCATTTGCCATATATTCCACCGAATCCGCAATAATTTCGCGCGATGGCAGCGAATAAAGCATACCATCATGCCCCATTGCAATTCCATCATCCACCGCAATCGTGTTAAATTCGCGCCCAATGCCGCCCGCTTTATGGATTTCTTCGGCGACCAGCTGCCCCAAATCCTTTAAATGGACATGGCCTGGCACAAATTGGGTAAAGCTGTTGGCAATCGCAATGATTGGTTTTCCAAAATCATCATCTGTCATGCCCGTTGCGCGCCAAAGTCCGCGCGCACCCGACATATTGCGGCCATCTGTTGAGGTCTTAGAGCGATAATCAGGCATATTTTCCCTGCCTCCTTAAAAGAAATTTAATGCTATATTTATACTTAAAAATTTATCCAGCGTAAAGCAATATCAGCAAAATATAAACAGCAAGCAGCCGCAAGCCCCGCCAGCCAATCATCCAGCATTGTGCCAAATGCGCCTTTAATGTTGCGATCAACCCAGCCAATTGGCCATGGTTTTAAAATGTCAAAAAAGCGAAACAGAATAAAACCTGCGATTAAAACATAAAGGCTGGGATCAAAAAACGCATAGCACAGCCATAGCCCCGATAATTCATCAATCACCACCGATTTATCATCATGCTTGCCGGTGCTGCGCTCGTGGATTTCCGCGCATAGCCAGCCAAATAGGGCGCTGATTAACACCGCAATCCAAAACCAAAACTGCCCCAAAGCCGGCATCAGAAAATAGGCAATGCCCATTGCAACCAGCGACCCTACCGTTCCAGGCATATAGGGGCTTTTGCCCGCAGGCCATAAAATCGCACAGGCGGATAATAAACGATCAATCATGCTTGCATATCCTTATTGATTGTAACATCCTTTAAAGGGGCGGCATTTCTAAGCGCGCGGATCATGCCATGAAAAGTTTGCACTTCTTGGCGTGATAAATTCGCTTTTGTGAATATTTTTTTAATGCTGCGAAAAATGGTTGGCTTCATGTCAGGATTATGGAAAAATCCGCCCGCTTCAAGCCCAACAGACAAGCGGGCAAGCAAATTATCAATCTCCCCCAAATTGGCGATTGGATCTTCATGCGGGCTGAAATTAAAGGTCTGTGCGTTTTGCGCAACTTTATTTTCATAAAAGCGCAGCCATTCCCACGAAAATAACAATACAGCATGGCTAAGGTTAAGCGATTTAAAATCAGGGCTTAATGGAAAATATAGAACCGCATGGGCGCTTGCAACCGCATCATTATCCAGCCCCGAGCGCTCTCCGCCAAATAAAATCGCGATATTTGCATTTTGATTGCTGGCATAATGGGCTTCAATCCGCGTCATCGCATCCCATGGGGGATAAGCCTTTATATCCATGCTGCGCGGCCGTGCGGTGGTCGCCAGCAGCAAATCTATATCCTTGATTGCGCTTGCCAAATCATCAAAACATTCTGCTTGTTCAATAATGTCATTTGCGCCCGCTGCCGCTTGCAATGCCTTTGGGTTTGGCCAGCCATCACGCGGACAAACCAGCCTTAGGCGCGATAACCCGCAATTTGCCATTGCGCGGGCTGCCATCCCAATATTATCCCCCAATTGCGGGTGGTCTAAAATGATGATCGGGCTATTGGTCATTCAGCATTATTAACTTATAATCAATGGCATCACACAAGGCTTGAACCGATGCCGCGATGATATTATCCGACACCCCAACCGTCAGCCAGCGATTTCCCGCATGATCCTTGCTTTCAATATTAACCCGTGTGATTGATTCTGTGCCTGTTTTGGTGGTGGATGGCGGCAAAATGCGCACCTTGTAATCAATCAAAGTCATGGTCGCAAGGCACGGATAAATCATGCTTAACATATTGCGAATGGCATTATCAATCGCATGGACAGGCCCTGTTCCCATCGCAACTTGCAGCATGGAATGCCCATGATGCTTGACCCATACCGTGGCTTCTGATTCGGTAATCACCTCGTTAAGGGCGCTTACGCGCCGTTCATCAATCACGCGAAACCGTTCAATTTCAAAAAACTGCTTGCGTTTGCCAAGCGCTTTTAGCGCCAGCAATTCAAAGCTGGCTTCTGCGCCATCAAAGCTATAGCCTTGATGTTCAAGCGATTTTAATTCCCCCAGCAAGCTATCGGTTTCTTGTTTATTAAGTTCAATCCCTGCATTTGCAAGCTGGCTCTGCACATTTGATCTTCCCGCTTGATCCGATACCACAATATGGCGGCGATTGCCAACCAAGCTGGGGTCAATATGTTCATAAGTCTTGGGGTCTTTGCTAACTGCCGACACATGCAAGCCCCCCTTATGGGCAAATGCCCCATCCCCAACATAAGGCAAATGGCGATTGGGATTGCGGTTAAGCCGCTCATCCAGCAATCTTGAAATATGGGTAAGCTTTGATAGGCTTGCTGCGTCAAATCCGCAATCATAGCCATGTTTTAGCTGCAAATTGGGAATTAAAGACATTAGGTTTGCATTGCCGCACCGCTCACCAAGACCGTTAATCGTGCCTTGAACTTGGGTTGCCCCTGCGCGCACCGCAGCAATGGAATTTGCAACCGCTTGTTCTGTGTCATTATGGGCGTGAATGCCAAATTTTGCATCAGGCATTTTTTGAATAATTTCCCCGACAATTTGTTCAATTTCGTGGGGCTGGCTGCCGCCATTCGTATCACATAGAACCAGCCACGCCGCCCCATGATCAAACGCCGCTTTCACACAAGCATAGGCATAATCAGGATTGGCTTTATAGCCATCAAAGAAATGTTCAGCGTCAAAAATCGCCTCTTTCTTGTTGGCAACAACCTGCTGGATAGAATCGCCAATCATTGCCAAATTCTCTGCGCGCGGAATTTCCAAGGCTAAATCCACATGATAATCCCAGCTTTTGCCAACCAATGTGATCACAGATGCGCTTGAGCCAATAAGCGCATTTAACCCTGGATCATTATCCGCAGAACGCCCAGGGCGGCGCGTCATGCCAAAAGCAGTGAATTTTGCATTGCGAAAGGCTGGATCTGCTTCAAAAAAACGATCATCGGTGGGGTTTGCGCCAGGCCATCCCCCTTCCACATAATCCACGCCAAGCCCATCAAGCGCCGCAGCGATGGCTTGCTTATCTGCAAGTGAAAAATCAATGCCCGATGTTTGCGCCCCATCGCGCAAAGTTGTATCAAAGATATAAATTCGCTTTTTCATTGGATTTAAAGGATGATGCAATAATAAATGTAAGAAATTTTAAACTCAAGTCGCAGCAGGATAGATAATCCAGCTTCCTGAATTGGTTAAGCATGCGCTTTCAGCAGCAGCGCGGTTGCGGCCATCAACCGATAATTCCGCCTTATAATCACGGCATAGCCTGCCTGAAGCATCCAAATAGGTGCGTGTTGGCACAATCATTCCGCGATTGCTGGAATATTCGCTTTCCCAATAGGTAGGCTCCCCTGTATTGGCGCTTGCAAGGCTGGTAAAGGTTGCATCGCGCATGGATTTTCGATCCCAATGGTTTAAATTATCGGCAAGCGTTGTGCCAACATAAGCACCAAGCCCGCCCATAATAATGCTGCTAACCAATCGCCCGCTGCCGCCCCCCAGCGTTGCGTAACCAATCGCACCGCCTGCAACCGCGCCCGATATTGCGCCCTTTGCAACCGTATTGCTTGCATTTTGACCTGCTTGTTTTTGCGCGCACCCCACAAGCGCGAAGCCAACAAGGCTTAGGATGAGTGCGTAAGATTTAATCATATATATTTTAAATGCTTATCTTTAAGTGGGTTTGCTTGTAAGTGGGTTTATAAATTGCAAATCTTTACATTATTCCAACTTAATTTTGAGTTTAAATCAAAAAAATCTTAACAATTATTGCAACCCTTTATAAGATTAACTATAACCAATCTTGATCAATTAATAAAGGGATTTTTTTGTGCGCCACAATCGACTAAAAAATGCTGCATTTGGGTGCGGAATGATGGCTGCTGCAATGTTGCAATCAGGCTGCTGGATGGCAGGGGATAGCGCCCCATTCCCCCTCCAAATATCAAACGCCAAAACATCGCAAGATTGCACCCTTTACGCAGACCGCAAAGCGGCGCGTGAGATTATGATCTATGATGATCAAGATAGCACCGCCTTATCCACCATGATGGCGACGGAAGATGCAAAGCAACGGCGGGATCAAATTTATCGGCAATGCTTATCTGATTTAGGGCTGGTCTTTTCAACAATAGGAGCGCAATAAAGTGCCATATCGCCCGCTGGTTAATCTTATAAGGCGGCGCATCAAGCGCATTGATTATGCAAAGCCATTATCATCGGTGCTGCATATATATTTGCGGTTTGTTTATTTAACCAGCAAGGTGACTTATGTTGAATCTGATTCTTTAAAAGCGGCTGCGGATCAAAATTCATCCTTTATTTTTGCGGTTTGGCACGATCAAATTCCAAATTTTCTATGGGCAGTGCCAACATGGCTAAAACGCCCGCTTAGCGTGATGGCATCATCACATCGTGATGGCATGGTCATTCGCCATACAGTGGAAAGCTTTGGGCATAAATCTTTGGAATATGATAAGCAACGCCCCCATCGCAGCTTAGTTTCAATTGTAAAAATTCTAAAGCAATCACGCCATAATTCCGATAAGCATGCGCTTGCCATTACCCCTGATGGTCCAATCGGGCCGCGCCACAAGGCAAAGCAAGGCATTTTCTTTATCGCTGATCGCGCCAATATGCCGATCATACCGCTGACCACTTATGCAAAACGCCATATGATGCTGAATAGCTGGGACAAGATGCAAATTCCATTGCCATTCAATCATATTTATGTGTTATGGGGAGATCGCTTTGAAATTGACCCTGATCAGTCACAAGAAACCCAGCAGCATAGGCTTGAAATCGTGCTAAATACATTATCCGAACGCATTAAAACCGCCGCAGCATCAAAATGAATCGTTAAAATTTATGATCCAGCTTTTTAATTTATATCCGATTTACCGCTTGCTATCGATGGCGCTTTACCCCCTATTGCCCTTATTGTTGCGCCGCCGCTTGAAACAAGGAAAAGAAAATAAAGAAAGCGCACAGCACCGCTTTGCAAGCGCGATGGCAGCGCGCCCGCCAGGCAAGTTAATTTGGATTCATGCTGCCAGCAATGGCGAAAGCCAAGCCTGCTTAGGGCTTGTGAAATTACTGGCACGCGAACATCCTGAATTTAAAATCCTATTTACCAGCGGCACCATATCTTCTTATATTTTGATACAGCATGAATTGCCAGACAATGCGCTGCATCAATTTTCACCTTGGGACAATCACGGCATTGCAAGCCGCTTTTTAAACCATTGGCAGCCTGATCTTGCAATTTTCATGGAACAGGAATTATGGCCAAATTTAATTTATGGACTGTGCAAGCGCCGCATTCCCAGCATTTTGATCAATGGGCGCCTATCGTCAAACAGCTATTATCAATGGCGAATCATTCGCAAAACGGCACGCAGTTTGCTGCAAAAATTCAACCGCTGCTATGTGCAAAGCCCTGCCTCCATCACCAAATTTCGCCATTTGGGCATGGGCGATGTGCGTTATGTTGGGGATTTAAAAACACATATTCACCCTTTAGGCTATGATCAACAAGCATATAACACCATGAAGGCGCAAATTGGCGCGCGCCCCGTATGGGTTGCCGCAAGTACCCATGCTGGCGAAGAAGAGATTATCATTGAGATCGCAGCACAGCTGCATCAAACCCATCCTGATTTATTAACGATCATTGCGCCGCGCCATCCTGACCGCTCAACGCAGCTTCAAGCCTTGTTACAGCAAAAAAGCGCAAATTTTGCAGTGCGCAGCGCAGACACGCCGCTTGAACCCCAGCATCAATTTTATATATGTGACAGTTTTGGGGAATTGGGGCTGGTCTTTGCTTTGGCAAAATTCAGCTTTATCGGCGGCAGCTTGCTTGATCGGATCGGCGGGCATAACCCAATGGAAGCAGCCGCCTTTCATTTGCCCATTTTAATGGGACCTTATCAAGCAAATTGCCGTGATAATGCCCAAAAACTTGCGGAGATTGGCGGGTTATTTTGCTTTGAAACGCCAGAGGAAGGCGTGAAAATTGCGCTTAAACTGCTAAATGATCCAGAGCATCTTGAAAAAGTCTCTGCTGATATTGCCCATTATATGGCAGGTCTTGGGATTGTTGCCCATGATTTAATCACGGATCTTGAGGATATTTTGAGGGATATAAAAGCTTCAAATAATCACTGATGAAACAACCAGCAAAGCCTTATTCCAACCAGCGAATCATGCCGATAATGCCCGCACTGGCATAGAAAAACTGCAAAAACAAGATGCCTTTATGCTTGCCCAAATAAGCCCAATAGCCAATGGATAATGCGGAAACAAATAACAGGCTGAATCCAATAAATTCTGCACCAATGTTAAAGGCAACCAGCAAGGAATAAATAATGGCCGTCGCGACCCCAAGCCATTCAAAAAAGCGCTGTTGATTCATGTTATGTTGCCCGCTTTCAAGCGGATTAAAATCTCAACATCGTGAATATGCTGACCTGCGGGGGGATTGGGCAGTTTTAAAAACGCAATTTCTTCGGCGGGAATATCCTGCAACCGCCCTTCTTCTTCGTAAAAGAAATGATGGTGATGGGTGACATTGGTATCAAAATATCCAAGCTTCCCTTCAACGGGGACTTGGCGAATAATGCCCGCTTGCAAGAATTGATGTAAATTATTGTAAACTGTCGCAAGGGATAGCGTTTTTTCATCCTTGCTGTGAAAAGATTGCAGCTTAGAAGGGGCGCGGCATTGTTCATAAAGGCTTTCTGCGGTGAAATGCATATCCCCCCCTTTGAATAATAAAGAGGCAAGCAAGACCCGCTGCTTGGTCGGGCGCAACCCTGCATTCCTTAATTTTTCAGCAATATCTGCCACCATATCATTCATTGCCATATCATTCATTTCTATAAAAATTCTTTATAAAACGCACCATTATTGCATTTTAAGCATATCATAAAACCGCCTTATTCTCAAGCGAAATAGAATTATTCTAAACAAGAATTTAAATCTTAGCATCTTGGCTGACCGCGCTTGAATTTGCCGATAAAATGCGTCATATTAAGATGCAAATTCAATATATATACATAGATTGGAAAAAGGGTGAGCAAAATCAAACTTTCATGGGTTACCATCATGGCTGCGCTGGCAATAATGTTTCAAGCGCAACCGATAAAAGCCGCGCCTGTTGGCTATGTCACCCCTTATGTTTTGGCACTTGAGGCAACGGCAAATAATGATTATGACGAAGTGCAATCACAATTATCTGCCGTTGTTAAACAGCTTGGCGATGATGTTCCTGATTATGTCGTCAAGGATTTGGTGTTAAGCTATTTCAATGCAGGCAAAATAGAAAACGCCATTCGCCTGATGCGTGACGCTGAAATCGAACGACATAATGAATTAACGCGCGTCATTGCATTGGCAGATGATTTTAAAAATAAGCGTTATCGCGCTTTTAAAAAAGATTCCTATGGCTGGACCTTGGGGCGAGGTTTTTGGGATAAGGTCGTCACTGTGATCCGCATTCAAACCCTTGCGACATCAAAAGATTGGACGCAAGCCAAAGCCGTACTGGCGGAATCATCCATTCCCGAGGGACTGCCAGATTATGATCGCATCATCCAAGGCTATTTATCGCTGCAAGCCCAAGATTACGAAGCCATTCTATCCCTTACCAAAGCGTTTGAAGATGCGCCTGAAGCCCGAATGGATTTTGGCACTTTTGAACTTTTCAAGCTTCGGATATTTGCCTTGACCAAGCTTGACGCCCATGATCAAGCCCGTGCGCTAATCGATAGAAACCTTGCTTTTGATTGGTTTGACACAAATTTAAATCGGCTTGTTAGCCAGTTTGAGCGCAATGATTTTGAAAAGCAAATTAATCAAATTCAAAAGGATACGGCAAAAATATTGGGGCAGTTGATTTATTATTACGCAGATTTGGTGATGCCGCGAAACGATATGCTTGGCTTATTTTTAATGCGCACCATTCAGCTGATAGACCCAAAAAATCCGCTGCCAAGATTAAGCATCGCCGAATATATGAGCAGCCATCGGCATTTTGATCTTGCCCTTGCCATGCTTAAAGAAATGGATCGTGACCCGCTATTCTCCGCGCATGCAAAACGCAATATGGCTGATATTTATTACCAAAAAGACCAGCAAGATAAGGCAATTATATTGTTGGAAGCTGTTGTAAAAGCCAATGAAAGCGATCTGCTTGCGCTGGAACGGTTGGGGAATCTTTATCGCTTTGGGCAGGATTTTGATAAAGCGGTGGATATTTACGCGCAAACAATACATCAAATCAACAATCGGGCAAGCGGCGATCCAGAACTCGATAATAATTTAAATGCCAATTTGCTTGGTTATTTTTATTATTATCTTGGCATGTCCTATGAACGCGCGGGCGATTGGCCGCAAGCAGAAGCCGCTTTTTTAACAGGGCTTGAATATCGCCCCAAGCACAGCGATATGCTGAATTATTTGGGCTATGTGTGGGTGGATATGGGAATAAATATTGACCGTGCGACCGATATGATCAAACAAGCCATCGCGCAAAGCCCCAATCGCGGTCATATTGTTGATTCTCTAGGCTGGGCATATTACCGTTTGGAACGGTTTGATGAAGCCGCAGAAACGCTTGAAAAAGCAATTCAAATGTTGCCTGCCGATCCGATTGTGAATGATCATTTGGGGGATGCTTATTATCGTGTTGGGCGCACCCGCGAAGCCTATTATCAATGGGAACGCGCATTATTATTTGATCCCGAACCCGAAGAAAAAGAGAAGATCATCTTGAAATTAGAGCAAGGGCTAAGCTAAGCAATCTTGAGTAATCGGTCTTGAGCAAAATAGCATTATATGGGCGCGCGGAAGCAAAGCTTAATTTGGATTTGCGAATCACGGGGATTGACGATAAAAATTATCATTTATTATCCTCAACCGCCTTATTCATTGATCTTTATGATTCTGTTGCTTTAACTCTATATCCTGCCGATCAAGCACAGCTCTGCCCCGCCATTGATTTAAAGCTAACGGGCGATTTTGCGCAATATTTGCACCCCGAATCCTTGCATGATAATCTGGCTGTGCGGGCAATAGGGCTGTTTCATCAATTATTCCCGCAATTTTCACGCTTCACCTATGCTCTAGCCCTTACCAAAGACATTCCCATCGGCGCGGGGCTTGCAGGGGGAACAAGCGACGCCATCACCTGTTTATATATGCTTGCAGCCCATCATCATGTGCTGGATCAAGTCCGCGATCACAGCCTGATTGCGCTTGGTGCGGATGCCCCCTTATTATGGCATGGCAAATTACAAGCACAGCCCATTTTAATTTCGGGCATGGGCGACAGGCTGACCAAAGCAGATCAACCATTGCCGCTTTTTGATTCCATCCATCTGGTGATTGCCTTTACCAATGAAGCGGTTAGCACCAAGGGCTGTTTTGATCATTATGATCAGCTGGTGATGGATGGCAAGATTGAATTTAGCCCGCTTAACATCCCGCTATTTGACTCATTATTTAAGCAACAAGCATGGGATGCTGCCAGCCTTGCAGGGGTGCTGGCGCAAAGTCATAATGATTTACAAATCCCAGCCATTGGATTACAGCCTGAAATTGGTCACTTATTGAACGAGATGCGGCAAGATTCCCAATGTCATTTTGCACAAATGACAGGATCAGGCGCAGCCTGTTTTGGCTTATTTTCAAGCAAGCAGGCCGCGCATAACCACCAAGCCCACTTGCACTCCAAATCCTATTGGGCAACAACCGCCCGCATCTTGTAACCCGCCTGAAATCCAACAGGTTGAATTGGCGCAAGCACAATAACAACCATCATTATGGTGCGCGCAGAAGCGCGAATGATCAAGCCTTCTTATTTCACATAAATTCTATTTCATGGAATTAAAGCCAACAATATTGCCTTCGCTATCTTGGGCTAGCATAATAAAGCCAAATTCCCCAATTGAGAATTTAGGGCGAATGACCGCGCCCCCTGCTTTGGTGACCAAGGCTTCTTTATCGGCGCAATCATCAACCCCAAAATAAAGCTGTGATCCACCAGGCCCTGGCTTCATTGATTCCATCTTTACCAATGCACCTGCTGCGCCATAATGTGCCATTTCGGATGGGAACGCCATCATTTGCGTTTCCCCCGTAGGGTCCGTGATCGGTTCCAGCTTTTGGCCCAAGACCTGTTCATAAAAGGCAACGGCGCGATCCATATCATCCACATATAAATCAAACCAAACCACAGCATTTGCATTCATCGTGGTCATCTCTTTTTTTCCTTTAATAAGATTTTAAAAAAATTAAGCTGCCATATTGCGTAAGACAAAATGCAAAATGCCGCCATTACGGTAATATTCTGCTTCATCCAAAGTATCAATGCGGCATAAAAGCGGTATGTTGCGGGTGTTGCCATCGCTGTTGGTAATGGTCATGCTAACGGATTGAGCGGGCTTAATTTCGCCCTCAATCCCCGTTAGATCAATCATTTCATCGCCTGTAAGCCCCAATGATTTCCAGCTTGTTCCCGCTTCAAATTGCAGTGGAAGCACGCCCATCCCGACCAAATTCGAGCGGTGAATGCGTTCAAAACTTTCCACGATGACCGCCTTTACCCCCAGCAAAATTGTGCCTTTGGCTGCCCAATCGCGTGATGAGCCAGTGCCATATTCCTTGCCGCCAAAAATCACCAATGGCACATTTTCAGCGCGATAGCGCATGGCAATATCATAGACAGAGCCTTGATCATTAGAGGGAAAATGCTTGCTATAGCCCCCCTCAACCCCATCCAGCATCTGATTTTTAATGCGCACATTGGCAAAGGTGCCGCGCATCATAATTTCATGGTTGCCGCGCCTTGATCCATAAGAATTAAAATCTTCGGGGCGCACTTGCCGTTCTTGCAAATATTCGCCAGCAGGGGTTGCAGGTTTAAATGAGCCAGCGGGCGAAATATGATCGGTTGTGATTGAATCGCCAAGCAATAATAAAGGTCTTGCCCCCATAATATTTTGCGTGTCGCTTGGCTCTGGCTTCATATCTTCAAAATAAGGCGGGTTTTGAATATAGGTAGAGCCTGAATTCCAATGATAGGTTTCGCCTTCAACAAAATGCAGCTTTTGCCATTCATGCGATCCTTTAAACACATCGCTATAGCGGCTTTGATACATTTGCGGGCTAAGCGATTCTTTCATGACCGATTCAATTTCATTATTGCTTGGCCAAATATCTTTTAGGTAAATATCATTGCCCGCTTGATCCTTACCCAGCGCATCCTTGCTTAAATCAATCTTGACATTGCCCGCAAGCGCATAGGCAACGACCAAGGGCGGGGATGCAAGATAATTGGCGCGGGTTTGCGGGCTGACCCGTCCTTCAAAATTACGGTTTCCGGATAATACGGCTGCGGTCACAATATCGCCCTTATCAAGCGCATTGCTGATATTTTCAGGCAGCGGCCCTGAATTTCCAATGCAAGTGGTACAGCCATATCCCACCAAATTAAAGCCAATTTGATCCAAATAGGATTGCAAGCCCGCTTTTTCCAAATAATCGCTAACCACTTGTGAGCCTGGCGCAAGCGAGGTTTTAACCCAAGGCTTGCTGCTTAACCCCTTTTCCGCTGCTTTCTTTGCAACCAGCCCCGCAGCAATCAACACAGCAGGATTTGAAGTATTGGTGCAGCTGGTAATCGCCGCAATCACCACCGCGCCATCTTGCAGCGCATAATCAGCATCCGCAACCGCTTCTTGCTTATCAGAATGCCCGCGTTCTTCAAAAATGGTTTTGATGTTGGTGGATACCGCATCCAATTTCACCAAATCTTGCGGGCGTTTTGGCCCTGCAAGCGATGGCAGCACCGTGTCTAAATCCAATTCAAGCACATCGCTATAAACAGCTTCTGGGGTGTTCTCATCCAGCCACATGCCTTGCGCTTTGGCATAATGTTCGGTTAAGGCAACTTGAAAATCATCGCGCCCTGAAAAACGCATATAGGATAAGGTTTCCGCATCAATGGGAAAAATACCGCAGGTTGCGCCATATTCAGGCGCCATATTGGAAATGGTCGCGCGATTGGCAAGCGATAATGCCGCAAGCCCATCCCCAAAAAACTCAACAAATTTACCCACAACCCCATGTTTACGCAGCATATGGGTAACGGTTAGCACCAAATCGGTTGCGGTCATGCCCTCGCGCAATTTGCCTTTCAAGCGAAAGCCCACCACTTGCGGAATTAACATGCTAACGGGCTGACCCAGCATCGCCGCTTCGGCTTCAATGCCGCCAACGCCCCAGCCAAGCACGCCAAGCCCATTAATCATGGTCGTATGGCTGTCCGTACCCACGCAAGTATCAGGATAAGCAATCAACCGTTCTTTTGCGGTGTCATTCTTGTCATAGGCGCTCCATACGACTTTTGCCAAATATTCCAAATTCACCTGATGGCAAATGCCTGTGCCTGGGGGAACAACGCGAAAATCATTGAACGCAGACTGCCCCCATCTTAAAAATTCATAGCGTTCTTGATTGCGGTCATATTCCAAATCAACATTTTGCTTAAACGCATCTGGATTGCCAAAATGATCCACCATCACCGAATGATCAATCACCAAATCACAAGGGGTTAGCGGGTTAATTTTTTGGGGGTCACCGCCAATTTTAACCATGGCATCGCGCATTGCTGCCAAATCAACCACGGCGGGAACGCCTGTAAAATCCTGCATCAAGACGCGCGCGGGGCGATATGCAATCTCGGCTTGGGTTTTCCCGCCATTATCAAGCCAATCTTTCATCGCTTTAATATCGGCAAGATGAACGGTGCGCTCATCTTGGTGGCGCAGCAAATTTTCAAGCAAGATTTTCAACGAATAGGGCAGACGCGAAATATCGCCAATTTCTTTTGATGCTGCTTCCAGCGAATAATAATCAATTTTCTGCCCATCAACATCAAGTGTGCGGCGGGTTTTTAAGCTGTCTTGTCCAGTCATGGTCATAATTTTCATTCCTTATATCAAGATATTTTTTAAAGTTGGGCTTTTATAGCAATTCCCCTTGATCTAGGCAACCCGCAGCAGGCGCATATTTCATTTGTGTTAATTTTAACCAAATTTTACGGACTTGATTATGATTAAAATGGGTTCTGCGGCTTTTTTTATAAATTCAAATAATATTTATTTTGGTTGCATTATTTCTTTTGTTATTATATAGATAAATAAAATCAGTAATGGTATTTTAAAAACAATAAATTATGAAAAGAAAAAACAATGAATGGCTGGACACTAGAATCAGATATAAAAGCGATTGCCTTTATTTTGGTGGTATTATCCACAATCTCAGTGGTAGTTGGTGTTTGTTTCATTGATGAATTTGAACGCTCTGCTTACTGGGGAACGGTTATTGGCAGTGGGTTTGGACTGATTGCATTATTATTGGGGGCATTATTTAACGCTGATTTGAACAGAAGGCGAGATGATCGCATTCGTCGCGAACAGCAGGAAAAGGCTTTTCAGTTATTAATAGCAGATATTCGCGTTTTTATAGAAGAACTAATAGGCGTTTATACTCTCATATATGGTGATAACAAGCCTAGGAAACATGAAATTTTGATTGATCTTTTGATTCCAAAGGATGGTTCGTTACAGAATCAGCATATTGAAGGATTGCATCTTACACCGCCGAAATTGACGCACCAGATTTTGAAGCTACTAGATCAAAGATCAAGGCACGAGAAATTACGGCAACTTATTACCAAATATTATGCATCAGATAAAGCTTTGGCTGAAGAATATTGGGAAATATATCTTCAAAAATCTCCAAATCATTTAATGGATGCAGCTGATCATAACCCTTTGCCCATTATGATCAATCTCTATGATGAAGCTGAAAAATTAGGATTTGAAATTGATTCTGACTTTAGGGAAAAACTTCAAGATAAATTAAATAAAATAATGGCGCGTCAAGCCGAAAGTAAAAGCTAGGCGGCGCACGCTTGTGCGCTTGCTTTTTTTGCACGCTCACACGCCGCTAGGCTGCGCCAAACGATTGGCGGCGCACGCTTGTGCGCTTAAAAAATGCGCGGTGGTGCTTTTAAAATGGGTTTTTAGCGAATCATTAATATGTTGGCAGCTTGGGCGATGGATATATCGCCTGCAAGAATGGCTGCGATCGCATCCAAGATCGGGGTGTCAACGCCCAGCCT
>JBGCED010000002.1:0-15284 GCA_045106055.1 Alphaproteobacteria bacterium | reverse complement strand
ATTTAAACATCAATTTCTTCGATGAAGCGGGCATGGTCTTGGATGTAGCGAAAGCGCAATTCTGGTTTTTTGCCCATCAAGGTTTCAAATAATGCCTTGGTGTCGCTGGCGGCTTCTTGCTGTTCATCGCGGGCAGAATCAGGAAGATGGATTTTAATCAAGCTTCTGGTGTGGGGGTCCATGGTGGTTTGTTTTAATTGGGCGGGCATCATCTCGCCCAAGCCTTTAAAGCGGCTAATGTCAACTTTTTGGCTGCCTTTAAATTTCGTTTGAAGCAGCTGCGCGCGATCTTCTTCATCTTTGGCATAGGCAATTTCTTTGCCCCTGCTAAGGCGATATAAGGGCGGGCAAGCCAGATAAAGCCGCCCCGCCTTGATCAGCTGCGGCATTTCATAATAAAAGAAAGTCATCAACAGCGATGCAATATGCGCACCGTCCACATCCGCATCGGTCATAATGATAATGCGCTGATAGCGTAACTGATCCAGATTAAACTGATCGCGCGTGCCGCAGCCAAGCGCCTGCATCAAATCCTTAATCTCTTGATTTTGGGCAAGCTTATCACTGGTCGCGGAAGCCACATTTAAAATTTTTCCCTTTAGGGGCAGCACAGCTTGGGTTTTGCGGTTGCGGGCTTGCTTTGCACTGCCGCCCGCCGAATCCCCCTCAACCAAAAATAATTCGCTGTCTTCTGCGGAATTTTGTGAACAATCGGCAAGCTTGCCAGGCAAGGGCAGTTTGCGGGTAGCAGATGCCCGCAGGGTTTCTTTTTGCTGGCGGCGTTTTAAGCGTTCTTGAACGCGGGCGATCACATGTTCCAGCAGCAGCTTTGATCCATTCGGATCTTCTGCCAGCCAATGATCAAACGGGTCTTTCATTGCCTGTTCAACCAATTTGCCGCCCGCAGCAGAAGTTAGCCGCTCCTTGGTCTGTCCTTGAAATTGCGGTTCACGAATAAACACAGACAGCATGATCGCCGCTTCGCCGATTACATCTTCGCCGCCAATGTCTTTTGCAAGCCGATTGCCAACCAATTCACCATAATTGCGAAGCCCGCGCCCAAGAATGGCGCGCAAGCCCGATTCATGGGTGCCGCCTTGCGGGGTGGGGATCGTGTTGCAATAGGTTTGGGCAAAGCCCCCGCCAAAGCTTGGCCATGCAATCGCCCATTCAATCCGCCCCATCCCGTCAATTTCGGTTTGACCCGCAAAAGGCGTTGGCGTAACGCAATTACGATTGACAATTTGCGAGGATAAATAATCCTTTAACCCGCCTGGAAAGTGAAAAACCTGTTGCTGCGGGATCGCCGCATGGGAATCTGTTAAATGGATGGGATCGCATTGCCAGCGAATCTCAACCCCTTTAAATAAATAAGCCTTAGAGCGCGCCATTTTAAACAGGCGGCTGGGCTGAAATTGCAAATTTGATCCAAAAATTTCAGGATCAGGATGGAATTTTACCGATGTGCCGCGCCGATTGGCAACATCGCCAATTTTTTCAAGCGGGCTGGTGGTTTTGCCGCGCGAATAGGCTTGCCGCCAAAGCGTGCGATCGCGCGCAACCTCCACCGACATGGCATCCGACAGGGCATTTACAACCGATATGCCAACCCCATGCAGCCCGCCAGCGGTTTGATATGCATCGCCTGAAAATTTACCGCCAGAATGCAGTGTGGTTAAAATAACCTCCAAAGCGGATTGTTTGGGGAATTTAGGGTGCGGATCAATCGGAATGCCGCGCCCATTATCACGAATGGTGATACAGCCTTCTGCGTCAAGGCTAAGCTCAATGCGGTTTGCATGCCCCGCAACCGCTTCATCCATCGCATTATCCAGCAATTCAGCCACAAGATGATGTAAGGCGGTAATATCGGTGCCGCCAATATACATGCCAGGGCGGCGGCGCACGGGTTCAAGCCCTTCCAAAACCTCGATATCATTTGCCGTATAGCCCTTATCCGCGCCATCGCTTTTATGGGATTCGGTATTTTCAAAAAATTGATCTTCGTTTGCCACGCGCTGGATTCCTTAACTTTTAAGAAGAATTACTGTAAAAAATGATTCGGATAATAGCAATCTTATTTGCGCGCCACCGCCAGTGCGGTGTAACGCTAAACATAAAATTAAACAAGCGCGACTGCGCGCCACCGCCAGTGCGGTGTAAAGTCTGCGTGGCGTTTGAACGCTAAACATAAACATAAAATATTTTTCACAGGCTGGGGAATGATTGGAATTATAAATTGCCAGATTGAGTCTTTATTCAAAATGACATAAAGTTAAATTTGGATATGGTGGCTTTAAAAAAGATAAAGAATGATGATGGGCAGTTTGATATGGGCAGTTTGATATGGGCAATGTGATTTCAAATGTTATTCCCCTGCAAAATAAGGGACAAAATAACGGGCAGCAAGGCACAAAATTAACGGTTGAGACAACGGAATCAAAGCCGATTGATTACCGCGAATTGCCGCATAATGTTGAAATTGAAATGGTGTTGCTTGGTGCGATCTTGCGGAATAACCGCGCGCTTGAAACGATTGGCGAGCAATTAAAGCTGGAACATTTTTATGTCAAAGAGCATCAAATTATCTATTCCCATATTTTAAAAGTTGTTTCAAAAGGGCAAATTGCCAGCCCAACCACTTTGGCGCATATTATTGATAATGATCCTTTGCTGAAAGAAGCAGGGGGAAAAGATTATTTATATGGGCTTGTGTCTAATTTGATGAGTGTGATTAATGTGGATCAATATGCAAATCAGCTGCAAGATCTATATATGCGCCGTGAATTAACCAATATTGGCGAAGGGGTAGTGCTTGCCGCTCAAGACCTTGGCGATCATGACCATGATGGCCATAAGCTGATTGAAATGGCAGAACATCAGCTTTATAATTTGGCAACAACAGGGGAAAGCGATAACAGCCTAACTTCGCTTGGCAATGCTGGGCGGATGGCGCTGGATGAAATAGCAGCAGCCCATGAGCGCGGGTCAAAGCTGGTTGGAGTCACAACGGGCATTGATGGCATTGACAAGACGCTTGGGGGGCTGCATCGCTCGGATTTGATTATTTTGGCAGGGCGTCCTGGCATGGGCAAAACCGCACTTGCCACCAATATGGCGTTTAATGCTGCAAATGCTTATCGCATCTATACGGATGATCAGGGCAAGGAACATTCAGAAGGCGGAAAAGTCTTGTATTTCTCGCTTGAAATGTCGGCAACCCAGCTTGCAGGAAGAATCTTAGCAGAGCGTTCGCAAGTCTCGGGCGATCGGATGCGGCGCGGTGATATTCAAGCGGATGATTTAACCCGCATTGGAGCGCAAGCAGCGCGCCTTGCTGAAATCCCGCTTTATATTGATGATACCCCCGCTTTATCGATCACAGGGGTGCGTCAGCGCGCACGGCGTGTCCAGCGTCAATTTGGGTTGGGGATGATTGTGATTGATTATTTGCAACTGCTAAACCCGCCCCCCGATCGGCGCAGTGAAAACCGCGTGCAGGAGGTTTCAGAAATCACCAGAGGGCTAAAGGCGCTGGCGCGTGAATTATCCGTGCCCGTCATTGCCTTGTCGCAGCTAAGCCGCATGGTTGAACAGCGCGAAGATAACCGCCCCGTCCTGTCAGATTTACGCGAATCAGGATCGATTGAGCAAGATGCGGATGTGGTCGCGTTTATTTACCGCGAAGAACAATATTTAAAGCGCAAGCAAGCAACCCAGCGCGCCAATGAACGGGACGAGAATTTTAAAAAGCGCGAAGCAGAATTAAGCCAGCAAAAGCTGGATGCGATGAATAAAGCCGAATTTATCATTGAAAAGCAACGCCACGGGCCAACGGGCACTGTTCCTTTATTCTTTGATAAGGATTATAGCCGCTTTACCGATCTTGATAAGCGATATGACCAACAGGATTGATTCAAGATTGATTTCTTATCCATCCTCGCCTATATCATAAGCCTATGAAATAATAATAAAATGATGAAAGTAAATATATGTTAGATGGCATCGGTCAGCTTGGCTACTTAAACGCAATTTTACTATTTTGCGCCTTGGTATTTGTGCATGAAATGGGGCATTATCTGGTTGCGCGCTGGAATAAGGTCACGGTTGAAGTTTTTTCAATCGGCTTTGGTCCTGAATTGGTGGGCTGGTATGATAAGGCTGGCACGCGCTGGCGCATATCGGCGATTCCGCTTGGGGGCTATGTGAAGATGTTGGGGGAAAACGCATCGGCGATTGAAGATGATGGCAAATCAAATGCAAAATCATCACATTCAAAACGCCCAAGCGTGCCGCAAATATCGTTTAATACAAGATCAATCGGTGCGCGCGCGGCGATCATTGCCGCAGGGCCCGCCGCAAATTTTCTGTTTGCGATTTTACTCTATGCAGGGATTTTTGCGGTTGTGGGCAAGGCGGTTCCAGGCAATCTTTCCCAGCAAGGCATTTCAACCGTTCAAGCTGGAAGCCCCGCCGATCAAGCAGGATTACAGCCACTTGATCGGATTATCGCAATTAATGGCGTGCAAACTGCAGGCTTTCAAGATTTAATTAATGCGGTAATGACAAGCGAGGGCGCGCCGATTGAATTTGAAATTTTAAGAATGGCGGAAGGCGGCAGCGAACAAGCGCTGCGCCTTGTCGTTACCCCCGCCTTAGTCCCCGCCTTAGCCAATGTGGCGGATGGGCAGAATATTTACCGAATTGGCGTGGGCGCGCCGCTTCCAACTTATGAATCCGTATCGCTGCCCGCTGCGCTTTGGGGCGGGGTCACCCACAGCTATAATTTAACAATGATGACGCTTGGGGCATTATATGAAACGATTACAGGGGCGCGCGGCACCGATGATCTTGGCGGGCCGATTAAAATTGTGCAGCTTTCAAATGATATTTCCCAGCTTGGCATTGTGACTTTTTTAGGGTTCGCGGCGATTCTTTCAATCAATCTGGGGTTAATTAACCTATTTCCAATTCCCGTGCTTGATGGCGGGCATTTGGTATTTCTGGCGATTGAGAAAATTCGCGGCGGTAAGCCCTTGGATGGAAGATGGCATGAATATGCGATGCGCGCGGGGCTTGCCTTGGTGCTTGGCTTGATGATATTTGTCACCGTCAATGATATTATTGGCTTGTTTAAATAAATGGCTGATTCGGACGCTAAAAAGCATGTCTATTTGATTGATGGATCGGCATATATTTTTCGTGCCTTTTACGGATTGCCGCCAATGAATCGTGCCGATGGCACGCCTGTAAATGCGGTATTTGGCTTTTGTTCCATGCTAATGGGGCTGCTTGAGGGGAATAAGGCGGATTATTTTGCCGTGATTTTTGATGCAGCCCGCAAGAATTTTCGCAATGATTTCTATCCAGATTATAAAGGGCATCGCCCCGATGCCCCCGAAGAATTAAAGCCGCAATTTCCCCTTATTCGCGAAGCAACCCGCGCGTTCAACCTGCCTTGCCTTGAGATTGAGGGCTATGAAGCCGATGATTTGATTGCAACCTATGCCAAAATTGCTTCTGATCAGAATATGCGGGTGACGGTGGTGTCATCCGACAAGGATTTAATGCAGCTTGTGAATGATCGCGTGTCATTATGGGATCCTGTAAAGAATAAAATCATTGATTATGATGGGGTGGTTGAAAAATTTGGTGTGCCGCCCAATAAAGTCATTGAAGTGCAAGCCCTGTCAGGCGACAGCGCGGATAATGTGCCAGGCGTGCCAGGGATTGGTCCTAAAACCGCGACTGAATTGATTAAGCAATATGGTGATTTGGAAAATTTATTATCTTGTGCAACCCAGATCAAACAACCAAAGCGCAGGCAATCCTTGATTGATTTTGCGGATCAAGCCCGCATTAGCAAGCGTTTGGTCACCCTAGATGAAGCGGTGCCGCTGGATGTTGGTTTGGATGATCTGGGGCGAAAACCGATTGATCGTGATCAGGTGAAAGATTTTTTTGAAGCACAAGGATTTCGCCGCTTATTATCGCGCCTTGGTGCGCCCCATCAAAGCCAATCAGGGCGTGATGAAAGCATGCGCCCCGCTGGGCGTTCATTTCACCCCCCGCCAACTGCGCCTGCCGATACAGAAACCAACAAAGATGCGTTTGCCGATATTGCTTATGGTGATTATGAATTAATTACCACGCAAAGCCAGCTTGAGCGCTGGTGCGAAAGGGTGAAGCAAGCAGGCATGGTTGCGATAGATACCGAAACAACGGGGCTGCATATCATGCAAGATCGCTTGGTGGGCATAAGCCTTGCGGCGGCGGTGGGCAAGGCTGCTTATATCCCGCTTACCCATAATGATGGCGCAATCGCGCAAGATTTATTTGCAGAAGATCAGCCCGCGCAAGATCATATCAAGCAAAATCAGCTTGCTTTGGCACTGGTTCAGCAATATTTAAACCCAATTTTTGAAGATAGCGGCATTTTAAAGATTGGGCATAATTTAAAATTTGATCTTTCAATCCTTGAACAAGCGGGCTTTAGCGCGCCTTGCCCGCTGGATGATACGATGCTGATTTCCTTTTCCCTGCAAGCAGGTTTGACGGGACATGGCATGGATAAGCTTGCAAAACGGCATTTGCAGCATGACCCCATTTCCTTTGAAAGCGTGGTGGGTAAGGGCGCAAAAATGATCGGCTTTGACAAAGTGCCACTGGATCAAGCTTGCGCCTATGCTGCCGAGGATGCGGATGTCACCCTAAGGCTGTGGCATCATTTAAAGCCTAAGCTGCGCGAATTGGGGCTATGTGCGTTTTATGAAGGGATTGAACGCCCGCTGATCGCGGTATTGTCAAGGATGGAACAAGCGGGGATCAAGATTAATGTTGATCGTTTGAAAGCATTGGATGCGGATTTTGGCGCGCAGATGGAGATATTGGCGCGTGAAATTTATGAACTTGCGGGCGAAGAATTTAACATTGGTTCGCCAAAGCAAATGGGCGAGATTTTATTTGGCAAATTACAGCTTCCTGCAGCCAATAAAACAGGCGGCGGCGCATTATCAACCAATGTTGCGGTGCTTGAACCCTTGGCTGAAACCTATCCGATTGCTGCCAAAATTCTGGATTGGCGGGGCTTTGCAAAATTAAGAAATACCTATTGTCAGGCATTGATTGATGCTGCCAATCCCGTCACCAAGCGGGTTCATACCGCATTTTCAATGGTTGGTGCGCAAACGGGGCGGTTATCTTCTTCTGATCCGAATTTACAGAATATTCCAATTCGCACCGAAGCAGGGCGCAAAATCCGATCCGCTTTTATCGCAGAAGCGGGCTATAAGATTATATCCTTGGATTATTCACAAATTGAATTGCGTTTGCTGGCTGAAATTGCAAATATTGGCAGTCTGCGCCAAGCATTCTTGGATGATTTGGACATTCATGCCGCCACCGCAGCCGAAGTTTTTGATGTCGCCCTAGATCAGGTGGACGGCGAATTGCGCCGCAAAGCAAAGGCAATTAATTTTGGCATTGTATATGGCATTTCTGCTTTTGGGCTTGCAAAGCAAATCCATGTTTCAAATAAAGAAGCCAAGGATTTTATAGATCGTTATTTTCAAAAATTCCCAGGCATTCGTGCCTTTATGGATCAAACCATTCAGCAATGCCAGCATGATGGCTATGTTGAAACCCTATTCGGGCGGCGCATTCATATCCCCACCATTCAAGACAGCAATAAAGCAAAGGCGCAAGCCGCCCAAAGACAAGCCATCAACGCCCCCATTCAAGGCAGCGCCGCCGATGTCATTAAGCGCGCGATGAATAAAATGCCCGCCGCTTTGGCAAAAGCAGGGTTTGCCCCCAATGATGTGCGCATGTTGCTGCAAGTGCATGATGAATTAATTTTTGAAATTAAAGACGATCTATGCACCGATGCGATTGAAATTATTCGGGGCGTGATGGAAAATGCCAGCCTGCCGCTAAAGCCGCTTAGCATCCCGCTTAAAGTTGAAGCAGGCATTGCCGATAATTGGTCTGCTGCGCATTAATTTATGCGCTCACTTTTTAAGACGCAATCATCTTTGAGATGATTGGTATTTATTTTTGCAATCATCTCAAAGATGATTGGTGTTTTTTATGCGCTTGTTGGGGGTATGGTATCATTACAAAAAAATTAACTTTTTGTCATCTTGTAAAAAAATAAATTCACGCCATCTAAAAGAATAAGACAGATTAACCCCCTTAACCTTATGGGAATAATGGCATGAATATAGAACAATTTACCCAGCGCGCTCAAGGCTTTTTGCAGGCCGCGCAAACCATTGCAATCAGAGACCATCATCAAATGGTGACGATCAGCCATTTGTTAAAAGCCTTGCTGGATGATGAACAGGGCATGGCGGCCAATTTAATTCAAGCGGCAGGCGGGCAAGCGCAGCTTGCTAAAAACCGCGTGGATGGGGTGTTGGCAAAAATCCCGCAAGTCGCGGGCGGCGGCGCGCAATCCTTGCATATGGAAACCGATTTGGCGCGCTTGCTGGATCAAGCCCAAACCCTTGCCAAACGCCAAGGGGATCAATATGTCACCGCAGAAATTATGCTGCTGGCAATCGCATTGGAACAAAAATCAGAAGCAGGAAAAGCCTTAAAATCTGCGAATATTACCCCAGAAACATTAAAGCAAGCGATTGCGGAAATGCGCAAGGGGCGCACCGCCAGCAGTGCGAACGCCGAAGATCAATATGATGCTTTGAAAAAATATACTTTGGATTTAACCAAATCTGCGCGCGATGGCAAGCTTGATCCTGTGATTGGACGGGACGAGGAAATTCGCCGCGCCATTCAAGTTCTATCGCGGCGCACGAAAAATAATCCTGTGCTAATTGGTGAACCTGGGGTGGGCAAAACCGCGATTGCCGAAGGGCTTGCGCTGCGCATTGTCAATGGCGATGTGCCAGAATCCTTGCGCGATAAGAAATTGCTGGCGCTTGACCTTGCTGCCTTGATTGCGGGCAGCAAATATCGCGGTGAATTTGAAGAACGGTTAAAAGCGGTGCTGTCCGAAATTGACGCTGCTGCGGGTCAAATTGTGTTATTTGTGGATGAAATGCACATGCTGATCGGGGCTGGCAAAACAGATGGTGCGATGGATGCATCCAACATGCTTAAACCCGCTTTGGCGCGCGGCACATTGCATTGCATTGGCGCGACCACTTTGGATGAATATCGCAAACATGTTGAAAAGGATGCTGCGCTTGCGCGGCGGTTTCAGCAGGTTTTTGTAAGCGAGCCAACGGTTGCAGACACGGTCTCTATTTTAAGGGGGTTAAAAGAAAAATATGAATTGCATCATGGCGTAAGGATCACGGATGCCGCGATTGTAAGCGCTGCGACCTTGTCCAATCGCTATATTACAGATCGCTTCTTGCCCGATAAGGCGATTGATTTGGTGGATGAAGCCGCAAGCAGGCTGCGGATGGAGCTTGATTCAAAACCCGAAGCGATTGATGAGCTGGATCGGCGCATCATTCAGCTAAAGATTGAAAAAGAAGCGCTTAAAAAGGAAAAAGACAAGGCATCCAAAGAACGGTTGGTTAAATTGGAAAGCGAATTGGATCAGCTGGAAGTCAATTCCAAGAATTTAACCGCAGCTTGGCTTGCCGATAAAGCAAAATTAAATGAAACCCAAAAAATCAAAGAACAGCTGGATCACGCCAGAGTGGAATTGGAGCAAGCCCAGCGCATGGGCGAATTTGAACGCGCAGGAGAGCTTGCTTACGGCTTGATCCCAAAGCTTGAAACGCAGCTGTTGGAAGCGGAATCTGTTAAATCGCAACAAATCACCCATGAAGAGGTAAAGTCAAGCGATGTTGCGGGCGTGGTCTCGCGCTGGACAGGGATTCCCGTTGATAAAATGCTTGAAGGAGAGCGCGCCAAATTGCTGGAAATGGAAAGCTGGCTTCAAAAGCGCGTGGTTGGGCAAGATCAAGCCATCGCAAGCGTTGCAGAAGCGGTGCGCCGCGCGCGTGCAGGAATTGCCGACCCTAACCGCCCAATAGGCTCGTTCCTATTCCTAGGGCCAACAGGGGTTGGAAAAACCGAACTTACCAAATCGCTTGCCGATTTTCTGTTTGATAATGATCAGGCAATGGTGCGCATTGACATGTCCGAATATATGGAAAAACATTCGGTTTCAAGGCTGATTGGCGCGCCCCCAGGCTATGTCGGCTATGATGAGGGCGGGGCATTAACCGAAGCCGTCAGGCGGCGCCCCTATCAAGTCATCCTGTTTGACGAGGTTGAAAAAGCCCACCCCGATGTGTTTAATGTGTTATTGCAAGTGCTGGATGAAGGGCGTTTAACCGATGGTCAAGGGCGCACCATTGATTTTCGCAATGTGGTTGTGATTATGACCTCTAATCTTGGATCAGAGTTTTTAAGCGGGCTGCAAGAAGGGCAAAAAGCAGAAACGGTGCGCGATCAGGTAATGAATATTGTGCGCGGTGCATTTCGCCCTGAATTTATCAACCGCATTGATGAAATTTTACTGTTTAACCGTCTTGAGCGCAGCCATATGCGCGGAATTGTGGATATACAGCTTCATTTGCTTGAAAAAAGATTGGCAGATCAGCATCACCCCTTAAAAATCAGCGATATGGCAAAGGATTGGCTTGCAGAAAAGGGCTATGATACGGCTTATGGCGCAAGGCCGTTAAAGCGGGTGATCCAGCGCGCCATTGAAAATCAAATTGCCAGCGTGTTATTATCTGGCAAGCTGCCAGAAGGTGCGCCCATATCCGTTGACATTGATCCCAATGCCGATCAGGTAATTTTAAGCTAGAAATTAAAATAGAATCGGTTACAAAATAAAAGGATTGATTCTAATTTAGAATGGCATTGGGTTCTGGGCATGTTTGAAAATCTATTTCAAAAATTAAAGCGGCGTGATGCGCCAGCGCAAATGGTGCAAGATATCCCCATTGCCGAGCGTTTTTTGACCCTTCCCCCCAATTTGGGGAATGGCTTGCCGCGTCAAGGCGCAAAAGTATTAATCAGGCGTTTTGATTATGCTGGTCTGTCACTTGAACTTAAAGAACCTTTATGGGATGCTGCAAGCGCGGTCAAGGAGCCTGCATGGCGCGCTGCTTTGTTTGGTTTTGTGTGGCTGGATGATCTTGCCGCCCATGGCGGACCTGTTGCTGCCAATAAAGCGCGTGCAATGGTCATTGAATGGATGAACTGGACCGCAAAGCATTCCAATTATAATGATCAAGATCAAGATATATGGCGTGCCGACATCAGGGCGCAGCGCATTGGGCGCTTATTACGCCGCGCGACTTTTTTATTTTCCTTTGCGCCGCCGCCAGAATTGCGGGGCAAATTGCTAAATCATTTAAGCAAGGAATCAGCTTATCTAATCCATGATTCCCAGCTTACTCAACAAGGTGCAGGGCTTGACCCCATTCGCAAAACCCGTTCAAAAATTGGCGCGGTATTGGCAGCAATGTGCCTTGATGGGCATCAACAGGCAATGGCGGGGCTATTAAAAGAGCTTGAAAGTCAGTTGGATCAGATTTTGCTAGCTGATGGCATGGTCGCATCCAGATCGCCGCGCGATCAGGTGGGAATTGCGTTTGATTTGGTGGGGTTAAAGCTTGCCTTTGATCATGCGCGCCATGCGGTTCCCGCCTTTGTGCAGCTGGCAATTAAACGCATGATCCCTGTGCTTAGAATGCTGCGCCACGGCGATGGCGGGCTTGCCTTGTTTCACGGCAGCAGGGAAGGGCGCAAAGATGTGATTGATGCTGCGATTGTGCGCGCGAATGTGCTTGAAAAAGCCCCAAAATTACTGCCTCAAGGCGGATTTGCGCGTTTGCAAGCCAAGCAGCTTTGTGTGTTGATGGATATTGGAAAGCCGCCCGAAGCAAGGCTGCGGTCAAATTTTCACGCAAGCCCGCTTGCGATAGAGGTTAGCCATGATGCCAATCGCATCCTAACAAATTGCGGCGAAATTCGCATGAATAACCAAGCATGGCAGCAAGCCATGAAAAGCACTGCTGCCCATAGCGCCCTGACCTTGGCGGAACGCAATGCGATTGATCTTGAGCATAAGGATGAACATAAAAACATTGCGTTTCAGCTTGAACATGAACGCACCGATGGCAATGATGGCGCGATCTGGTTCACGGCTTGGCATGATGGCTATAAGCAAAAAATCGGCGCGATTGTAACCAGAAAGCTTTATTTATCCGCAAATGGCAATGAATTATTGGGCGAAGAGCGCATATCAGAAACGCGCGCGCCGATTGGTTTTTCGCTGCGCTTTCATCTTCACCCCGATGTTGAAGTTGGCTTTTATGGAAAATCAAAAGTCCCCTTGTTAAAAACCAAATCAGGCGCAAGCTGGTGGCTGCGCATTGAAGGCGGCACGCTTGCTTTAAATGATTCGGTTTATTTGGGCGGCGATGCCCATGTTGTGCCAACCAAACAATTAACCTTGGAAGGCAAAACCAGTGATCAGCAAACCATCATCAACTGGGTGCTTGAATCCGCCGATTAAGGCTGTGTTTGAACGCGGATATTGTGTTTTTGAACGATGATGCCCATTATATATATGCCCATTATATATAATTATCGATGCTTTTCTATTACCAACCAAGCTTATTTGACAAAAGCAGCACACTGATTGCTGTGCCAAAATAACCAATCACAGAACTTATGAACGGATGTTTGATAGTATAGCTCCATTTATACCAAGCTACGGCAAAAGCAAAACCGCCAAGAAATCCCACCCAAGATAATGGTTCACCAATAAGCAATATTTGTTCTATTGCAACCTTGATAAACGAACTGGAAAAAATGAGGATCAAAAGCCAAGCGGGCCAAAGAATGATAAACCACAATCCGCGCCCCTGAGAGGTTGTGTGAATAACCCTATTTGCGATTTCTTCGCCGCGTTTTTGTGCTTTTCGCTCAAAATGTTCATTTACATTACGCCCTGCATTTTCAAGATCTTTTATATTGTAACCCATTGCTCTTCCTTATTTGGTTTTGTTGAATATGTTAAATGGCATTGCTTTAAGTTAAGTGCCGCAAAAAGTGTTTTTGATGCGCTGATCTGCTAAGGGCGGGAGGGTGTAGGGATCGGATGGCTTGCGCGCTTGATAAGGCTTACTTGTCTGTTCCAATAGCGCATGAAACAGGGTGAAATCATCATCTTGCGCGGCTGCTTTTAATGCTTGATCCACAATATGGTTGCGCGGGATAAGGGTTGGGTTTGCCTTGCGCATGATGGCTTTTATCTTGCTTAAAGCTTGCCCTGATGATTGAATGCGCGCTTGCCAGTTTTTATGCCATATTTTGAAATCTGGAATGTGAAATAGCGGTTGATCTTTCCAACCATCATCCATCAGTGCAATAAAGCTGTTTGTGTAATCCAGCTTGTATTTTTGCAATAGGGATAGAAAATCTTGGATTAAGGCGTGATCGCCATCTTGGGCATGTTGCAATCCGAATTTGCGGCCCATCATCTGCCAATAGGAATCCTCAAATTTTTGATCAAACGGATTTAAAATGGATTCCGCCAATGTAAGCGCGCGGTCAATATCGGGATCAATCTGGGTTAATATCGCTTCTGCAAAGCGGCATAGATTCCATTTGGCAATCATAGGCTGGTTTGAAAAACGATAGCGGCCATTTTGATCAATCGCGCTAAATACGGTGTCTGGATCATATTCATCCATGAATGCGCAAGGCCCATAATCAATCGTTTCGCCGCTGATCGTCATATTATCCGTATTCATCACCCCATGAATGAACCCTGCGCGCATCCAGTGGGTGATAAGGTCAATTTGTGCATCCATCACCGCAGCAAGCAGGCTTAAGGCTTTATTATCATCATTTATCAGCTTTGGATAATGGCGGGTTAGGGCATAATCAATATAATCCGCGATCAGCGCATCATTTTGCAGCAAGGTCACATATTGAAAGCTGCCCACGCGCAAATGAGAAGCTGCAATGCGGGTTAGAATTGCGCCTGATTCGGCATTGTCGCGCCAGATGGTTTCCCCTGTGGTGGTGACGGCTAGGCTGCGGGTGGTGGGGATATGAAGGGCGTGCATAGCCTCAGCAATAATATATTCCCGAAGCATTGGCGCAAGCCCAGCGCGCCCATCCCCGCTTCTGGAATAGGGGGTTTGCCCCGATCCCTTAAATTGAATGTCAATGCGCGCGCCCGTTGGGGCGATATGTTCGCCCAGCAAATGCGCCCGCCCATCGCCCAGCATGGTGAAATGCCCAAATTGATGCCCTGCATAGGCTTGGGCGATTGGCTGCGCGCCAGCGGGCAATAGATTGCCTGAAAACATCGCAGCAAGATCATTTTGGGAATGGGATGAAAAATCCAGCCCCAGCGATTGCGCCAAGGCTTGATTTAAAATTACCAGCTTGGGGGCTTTGACGCGAACAGGATCAATTTTTGTGTAAAGCTGCGCTGGCAGGTTGATATAGGAATGTTCAAACTGAAAGCCTGCATCTGGAAGCGTCATTTATTTTTTTGATTTATTTCTTGGATAGGGATTCAATTTGCTGCTGCATCGCCAATAATTGCTGCTTCATCAAATCAAGATCGGTGGGTTGCTTAGGCGCAGCAGAAACAGGCGCGGGCGCGGCTTCTTGTGGTGGCTTTGCGTGATTATTCATGCCATCCACCGCACCTCCTGCAAGCGGATTAAACATTTTCATCGCATTTTGCATCATTTCCATATTCTTACGGCTAAGATCATTAATGTTGGTTAATGAAAACATAGACGACATATTATCTTCTGCCATTTTACGAAACTGCCCTTGATGTTCTTGAAATGCGCCCATCGTCAATTCAAGATAGCGGGGCAAGGTGGCGTGATTCATCTGATCGCCATAATAGGTAATTAATTGCCGCAAAAAGCTGATCGGCAGCAGGGTCTGCCCGTCCTTACCTTCGGCTTCCAGAATGATTTGGGTTAAGATGGATCTGGTAATATCATCGCCTGTCTTTGCGTCACATACCATAAATTCAACCCCATCACGCACCATTTTATTCAAATGTTCCAAGGTGACATAGCCGCTGGTTTTGGTGTTATAAAGCCTGCGATTGGCATATTTTTTGATGATGATCGGTGCATCACCTGATGCTGCGCCGTGATCGCCATTATTTATATTTTGTTCATGCTGATCGCTCATTAATATTCCTTAATGTTGATTATAGGTAAAGATCATAGCCATTGGTGATTATATCGGATATCATCACAGCGTCAATTTTTTCTTTTTATGCACAAGCAAGCAATTCGGCGTGT
>JBGCED010000001.1:0-29410 GCA_045106055.1 Alphaproteobacteria bacterium | reverse complement strand
CATTAACAATTTCAACCAATAAGGCATTTAATTTAGGGGTTGTCATCTGGGAATTTATATTGCATACACAAGTATGCAATATAAAGGATGCATTAAAATGAATGATTGGGATATAATGGACTGGGATGTGATTGTTGTTGGGTCTGGTAATGCTGGATTATGTGCGGGCATCAGCGCTTGTGAAAATGGCGCTAGAGTGCTTATGATCGAAAAAGCTGCGGAAAATCTTGCAGGCGGCAACACCAAATATACTGCTGGGGCGATGCGTTTTGTCTATGACAAGAATCAGGATCTTTTGCCGCTGCTGAAAAACCGCAATGATCCACGGATCGCAAAGTCTGATTTTGGACAATATTCGGCTGAGAAATTTCGCACCGATCTTGAGGGGTTTAACGAAGGCGCACCGCTTACGGGCGAACAGGAAATCCTTGTTTCAAAAAGCTATGAGACAATGCTTTGGCTTGCAAAACATGGCGTGACATATGATCCGATATATGGTCGGCAAAGCTTTGAAAAGGATGGAAAATTTGTGTTTTGGGGCGGCTTAACGCTGGCTGCTGAAAATGAAGGGGTCGGACTTTTTGAGATGGAGCTTGGCGCATATAAACGCTTAGGGGGGCATATTCGCTATGAAACATCCTTGCAAAATTTACATATTGAAGCAGGCAGAATAGCAGGCGTTGTTCTTGAAAATGGTGACATTATCCCCTCAAAAACAGTCATTCTTGCATGTGGCGGGTTTGAAGCAAATTCAAAAATGCGCGGCGCGCTTATGGGTTCAAAATGGAAACATGCAAAACCGCGCGGAACACCGCATAATACGGGTGACGGTTTACGCGCCGCATGGGCGCTTGGGGCTGCAAAAAATGGTGCTTTCAAGGGCGCGCATGCCACGCCAATGGATTTATATATGAAAGATTTTGGCAATTTGAACATCCCGCATGGCGAGCGCAAAAACTATCGCAAGATCAGCTATTTCTTAGGGATTATGATCAATGCAGATGGGCAGCGTTTTGTTGATGAAGGCAAGGATTTTCGCAATTACACATATGCCCAATTTGGCAAGGCTGTACTTGAGCAGCCCAAGCAATTTGCATGGCAGATTTTTGATGGCAAAGTCATTGACCTTCTATATCCTGAATATCGCTTTTTTGATGCAAGCTTTGTGAAAGCAGATACAATTGAAGAATTGATAAAAAAATGCGAAGGGGTGGACGCGCAAGCTGCACTTCGCACCATTGCTGACTATAATAATGCTGTGGATGATCGCATTTGTTTTGATCCAACCATCAAGGACGGCAAAGGAACGCAAGGGCTTGCACTTGCCAAATCCAACTGGGCGCAGAAAATTGACAAAGGTCCATATTATGCCTATCCCGTTACGGGCGGCATTACCTTTACATATGGGGGGCTTAAAGTGTCAGGAAAAGCGGAAGTGCAACAACAAGATGACCAAATCATTAAGGGGCTTTTTGCATGCGGGGAAACCGTCGGGGGCGTATTCTTGGGGGGGTATCCTGGCGGTTCTGGGCTTACATCTGGCGCGGTATTTGGGCGCATCGCAGGCAGCGCGGCTGCAAATTTTGCCAAAAGCTTCTGATGAACGCTTCCAATTCAGATCGGGCCTATGAAAAATTGCATGAGCTGATTGCAAATGGTGAGCTTGCACCAGGCGCAAGGATCATGGAGGCTGAGATTGCGGCGCGCATTGGGCTTTCCAGAACACCTGTGCGCGAAGCCATCCGCAAGCTTGAAAGCAACGGGTTGATCGTTCATAAGCCCCGAAGCGGTGCTGCGGTTAGAAAGCTTGAACATCAAGAAATTGTGGAGCTTTATGAAATGCGGATTGTGCTTGAACGCGCAGCAGCTTTTATGGCTGCCCGCCATATTTCCATCGGTGAACTTCAACTGCTATCTGCACTTAATAAAGAAATGCTGGATGCCACCGATACGCGTAAAAGCGCCGAATGTAACATTGCTTTTCATTTGGCAATGTTTTCGGCGGCGCGCAATCGGTTTCTTGTGGAAAGCTATGGCACGCTTGCCGATGTTCTTTTGCTGCTTGGCCCAACAACTTTGGCAAAAGCAGAACGGGTTGAAGCGGCTTATAGCGAACATCTTGAAATCATCGAAGCCATCAAAAATGGTGATTCAAATGCTGCTGCAAACGCCATTGAGCAGCATATGAACAGCTCGCTTACCGAGCGATTGAAAGCAATATTATGAGACTTGCAAGGACATATCTTATTGCATTGATCGGTGTGGGGTTATTTTACATGGCAAACCTGCCCTTACCATGGCTTTTAGGGCCGATATTCACATCGCTTGTGGCGGCATTGCTTGGGGTTCAATTGCAAGCTTTCAAACCTGTTCACCAAGCAAGCCGAACCATATTAGGGGTTGCTGTTGGGGCAACAATCACGCTTGCATTATTGCAAAGCCTTTTCTTAATGTGGCCAAGTCTGTTGCTGATTATTGTGATGGTGATCTTGATTGGTGCGATTGGTGTGCCATATTTTATGAAGGTTGGCGGTTATGATCTTGCCACCAGCTATTATGCTGCCATGCCTGGGGGCTTACAAGATATTTTGGTATTTGGCGAAGAGGCGGGGGCGAATCTAAGAACGCTAAGCCTTATTCATGCCACGCGGGTGCTTGTGATTGTACTGGTCTTGCCCTTTTTATTGACCCATATTTGGCATGTTGACCTATCCAATCCACCAGGCTTGCCTTTGCGTGAAATAGCCATCGACCAATTATTATGGTCAGCTGCTGCTGCCTTGCTTGGTTGGAAAATTGCCGCGCGTTTGGGATTGTTTGGTGCCACAATCTTAGGGCCCTTGATCGCCGCTGCATGCCTTTCATTGACGGGCATCCTTCACATGCGCCCGCCTGCAGAAGCAATTTGGTTTGCGCAATTTTTTATCGGTGCGGGATTGGGTGTCAACTATGTTGGCATTTCATTCACAGAGCTTAAACATGATGTATGGGTCGCGTGCTTATTTTGTGTGCTGCTTGGCATCATCACCATGATCTTTTATGAAATCATCACCTTGCTTGGAATCGCGCCTGCAATGGAAACGCTTTTGGCATTCACCCCAGGCGGACAGGCGGAAATGACGGTGCTTGCATTGGTTGTGGGGGCTGATATGGGGTTTGTGATTGCCCATCATGTCTTGCGGATTTTTGTCGTGATTTTGGGCGCGCCGTTGGTTGCAAAACTTATGTCAAAGGGGTGATAACATGGATTGGTGCGCCATTTGCAAAGGCGTTGATTTGATCAAATATATCTGAAAACTGAATTTCAAATTCCTCTTTGGTCACAAACCCAATATGGGGGGTGGCAACCACGCTTTTATGTGCAGCCAAAGGATCATTTGCCCATGTGATCGGTTCAATGTCAAATACATCAATTGCTGCTTGCCCAGGCCGCCCTGCATTCAGTGCATTAAGCAGCGCATTCCCCTCAATCAGTCCTGCACGCGATGTGTTTACAAAAATTGCATCCTTGCGCATTTGCGCAAAATCGCTGGCGGTGATGATATTTTTTGTGGAAGCTTTTAGCCGAACATGAACAGAGACAATATCAGATTCTGCAAAAAATGCTTCGCGCGAATGCGCTATTTTCTCGCCCTGCGAAAGGGCGCGCGCCCGTCCATCTTCTGACCCCCACCAAACCACATTCATGCCAAATGCACGCGCATATCGCGCAACGGCTTGTGCAATGCGGCCATAGCCATAAAGCCCGATGGTGCGCCCGTGAAGCGTACGCCCAACGCCCATTTGCCAATTGCCTTCGCGAAGGCTGTTCATTTGTGCCGGGATTTGGCGGGCGGCCGCCAAGATAAGCGCCCATGTATGTTCAGCTGCTGCAAAACTTGGCGTTCCTGCATGCATGTTCGAACAAAGCATAACATTAAATCGGGTGCATGCTTCCACATCAATATGCGGGTAAACACTGCGCTGTGAAATCAGTTGCAGATGGGGCAATTTTTCAAGCAGGCTTGCTGTAATATTTGTTCGTTCCCGAAAAAGCACAAGCGCTTCTGCAGGCTTTACCCGCTCTGCAAGCGTATCTTCATTGGTGCAATGATCATTCCAAATGGTAACCTCATGCTGATCCAATTTTGCAAAACACGGCAAATGGCGAAGCGTATCAAACCAATCATCTAGAATGTGAACTTGCAAATTATTGCCCATCCCAAATTGATTTTGGAATAAATAATGTCCCTTGCGCAATTTTGCGCGCCGATCGGATAAGCCCCGCTGATTTCAGCGAAAATTTATCATCATTTTCCCAATCCATGATCACATCCATCACACCCATTGGATGTTCAAGTATTATGGTTGCAGGTGCGGTGCTTGGACGATTTAGCATATCATCCGCGACGCTGCCCGCCGTTAACGCGCAGGCTGCAAGGCATTGCGATCCTGTGACTGCCATGGTTGGGTGCGCGCTCCAAGGCATGAAATAGCGCGCTGCGATCGTGCCGCCATTTTGCGCGGGCGCAAGCAATCCAAATTTTGGGGTAACTGATTTTGTAACATCGCCCATGCCCATTAAAGCGCCCGCTTGAATGCGTATCTTTTCCATTTTGTCAAAGAAATCACGATTTTCATTAAGTGCGCCAACATCTTCATGCCCGCTTAAGCCAAATGCCTGTGCGCGCGCAATCACCATCGGCATTGCAACATCCATGCAGGTCACTTCGATTCCATCAATCACATCGCGAAGATTGCCAGTGGGTAAGAATTTTCCCGTTGATGATCCCTCAACTTCCATAAAATTTAGCGCAATAGGCGCAGAAGTTCCAGGCACGCCATCAATCAAATGATCCCCATCATAAATCACATTTTTACCATCGCTCAGCACATTTGCTGTGATTTTTGCACCCGTATTCACGGCATGAATGCGAATTGCTGTTTGCGGTGCTATGGCGTTGACCAAACCCATTTCAATTGCTGCAGGACCAACCGCAGCCATGATATTGCCGCATGTCGGTTTAAAATCAACCGTTTTATCTTCAACGCTGACTTGTGCAAAAAAATAATCTATGTCGCAATTTTCAAGTGTGGAACGCGAAAGAATGGCAACTTTTGTGGTGACCGCATTTCCGCCCCCTATTCCATCAATGTTAAGCGGATGCCCCGAACCAATCGCAGCAATTAGCACATCTGCTAATTTATCATGATCCTTTGGAAGATCAGCCTTGTTAAAATAAGGACCGCGCGATGTGCCGCCACGCATAAAAAAATAGGGAATTGCCGTTTGCGTCATGCGCATTGCTCCTAGGTAAATGGCCACGGTAAATCAAAATAGGATTGCAAAATTCCAGGCGGGAAATCGCGCCTAAGCGTCCATGCCATAAACATGATGAATGCGATACCAAGGGCTGAATTCAAGACAGCCAAGCCCCATGACAATCCGCCTCGTATGCGCAAAAATGATACAAGGAACAACGCAAGCGCAATGATAAATCCAAACAGCCCCGTTAGCCCAAGCAGCGCGCCAAACCAAGCAAGCGTTGACCAAAGCCCGTGGGGTGCATCAGCATCCTCGCCAAAATATTCACGATCGGCGAATAAGATATCAGTTTCTTTCGCGCGGATCATCTGGATCAGAATAATGGCGCAACAAAAGATCGTGATGCCTGCCACAATCAGGGGAATAACTTTATCGGTCATTAATCGGTCGCTGATTTGTGATGCATTATAATATGCAAAAATCGCATAGCCCATGATTGCGAATAAAAACACCATCGGCGCGCGTTTGGAGCCTGATTTAACATCCCCCTCGGCATGGTTGGATTTTGCTTGGCGGATTCCTAGAAAAACCGAAACCAGCGTGATCACAATCAGAACAAGCACAATCGGAGAAAAAATATAAGCATATCCCGCTTCAACACTTTCACGAAACCGAAAATTTGCGATTTGGAAGGCTTGGTTCATAAATTTTTCAACCGGCGATGACAACACAAAACCAATCAAAAATGCGGGGCGTGACCATTCAAAACGGCGCAGGAAAATTCCAACAAGCCCGATTGCAAAAAGCGCAATAAGATCTTCAAAATTCTGCCCTGACTGGAATGCCGCAAATGAAATCAGCATAAATAAAAATGGCGCAACAAGTGTGAAGCGAATTGTGGTTAAACGGGCAATGCCGCCTGATGCAGCGATGCAAAGAACCGTACCAAAAACATTGGCAATCGCCAACAGCCAAACAATCGCATATGTAATATCAAGGTTATTTTTAAGCATCGAAGGCCCAACTTCGATTTGACCTGAACCAAGCAAGGCAACCGCGCCAATGAAAATGGCCATTGATCCTGATCCAGGAATGCCAAAAAGCAATGTGGGGACAAGCCCGCCCCCTTCCTTGGCATTATTAGAGCTTTCAGGGCCAATTACCCCGCGAATCTCGCCCTTGCCAAAATTTGATTTATCTTTGGTCGTTTGCACCGCATGCCCATAAGCGATCCAATCCACAACCGATCCGCCAAGTCCAGGGATCACGCCCACAATAACGCCAATCAAAGAACAGCGCAGCGATAACCAAATATTTGCCCACCAATCCTTGATGCCATCAAGCCAGCCGCCACCCAGCTTTTCAGCGCGCGAAATAGAGCTATCTTGACGCAATAATGAAATAATTTCAGGAATCGCAAAAATTCCAAGCCCAACGATCACCAGCTTTAAGCCATCAATTAAATAGGGAATATCATAAGTGGACATGCGCAGGCTTCCCCCCGCGCTGGCTTCACCAATTGTCCCGATTAAAAGCCCCAAACCCGCAGCTGCAATACCTTTAAGCGCAACGCGCCCTGCAAGAATTGCAACCATTGAAAGACCAAAAATTGTGATCATAAGCATTTCAGGAAGCCCGAATGCAAGAACCAAGGGGCGGGCAACCAAAATAAAGACGGTAAGGAAAGCTGCGCCCATCAAGCCGCCAAATAATGAAGAGGCAAAAGCAGCAGATAATGCGCGCGCCGCTTCGCCTTTTTTCGCCAGCGGAAACCCATCAAGCACGGTTGCTTGGGATGCCGAAGAACCGGGTATGCCCATTAAAACGCTTGCAAATGTATCCGATGTCGGAACGACAGCAACCATGCCAATCATCAGCGCAAGCCCCAAAATGGGATCCATGCCAAACATAAATGGCAGAAGCAAAGAAAGCCCAGCAATGCCGCCAAGCCCTGGAAAAACGCCCACAGCAAGCCCCATCACAACCCCAAGTACCAGATAGCCTAGAACTTGGAGCTGTAAAATAAGGGTGAAAGCGTCCGATAGCGCTGGAAAAGTGCTTAAGAAAGCATCCATAAATCATACCTGAAATTATGAAGCTCCGCAGAAATTCTGCTGAAGCTTTATAATAAAGTTATTTTTCAAGCTTGACGCCATAATCTTCTTCAAGCCAATTCACAACGAATGCCTTGGCTGAAGCATCAATATTTGTGGCTTGATCAAGCGCTGTTTGCGCGCCCATGCCTGTAAACATTGGATATTCTCCAACGCGTTTTGCTGAAATTTCAGCAAAATCTGGCCGTGCTTTTACATCTTCAAAAGCTTTGGTGAAAGTGTCGATGATGTCTTGTGCTGTGCCTGCTGGCAAGAACGCAATTTTTTGTGATGGAAAACCTGCTACAAAAAATGCTTTCCATGCATCCCATTCCTCGCCCGCTGTTTCACAACCTTCTGTCGCTTCACAAACTTCTTTGAATGTTGCAATCTCTGGAAATGTTGGATCACGGACGATGTTACCATCATAATCAAGTGCGCCCCATGTCATCATCGGCACGGCGGTTCCTGCATCGACCATATCCATTGATCCACCAAGATATCCCGAAGATGTTTGATAATCAATATTGGCTTCACCGCGTTCAAACATCAAACGACCATCGCCGCGACCTTGAATGCCAAACACAGGCTCAACATTCATGCCAAGCATTTTCCATGCCAGAAGCGGCACAAGATCAAGACGGGTTGCCCCTTGTGATCCATAGATAAAATTTGTGCCTTTTAAAGCATTGGCAGAACCGTCAAATTTGGCACCATCTTCAGCATTAAGATAAGCAACCCCGCCTGTACCCGTTGCCATTACCGCATTCCAATCTTTATATTCATAGCGAACACGCGGATCATCGAGCAGATAAGGAAATTGCGTTGATCCTGACGAACCAAATAGCAGTGTGCCATCGCCATCGGTTTGCGCTTGAAACCAGTTTGCGCCTTTTGTTGATCCAGCCCCAGGCATGAATTTCACAACCACGGTTGGCTGCCCTGGAAGTGCTTCTGAAAGCAGCGGTGCGAAAAAATTTGCCCATTTGGCTGAACCACCTGTTTCTGAAAATGGGATAACCCATTCAACAGTTTTACCTGACATATCAACCGCAGCATTTGCAGAAAAGCTGATTCCAAGTGCGCCAATTCCAAGCACAAGCTTATGTAAAAATTTCATTTATTTATCTCCCTTATTTGTTAAGCAAATTTCACTTAACGAAACCAATCATTTAAAGTTGAAGTGACCCCTAGCTGTTAATGCAGCTTATGGTGACACCATTTTGTCTTTATGATAAGGCTTCCCCCCCCATAAAACCGAAATACACCATAAATCATATTTGGGATTTGTCCATTAAAAAAACAGTCGCTTTTATTCCGCTCACGCGCCGCAAAGGCTTTCGCCGCATTGGCGGCGGCGTGCAGTCGCACGCTTTTTCTCGCTTACTGAAAAGCACTAGCCCCCTACAACCCCAGCCCTACAACCCCAGCCTTATAACCCCCAAGCTTACAACCACTGAAGCGCAATGCCTTTGTTGGAGATCAAGGTTGCATAAAGTTCGCCGCCCCGCCCCGCCCCGCCATCAACGCATAAGCGAAATAATCCGCGCGATAGACCGCGATTTAGCGGATCATATCCGCGCACAATTAAGCGGTAATTTTCCTGCGATGTTTCATAGCGTTCAAATTTTTTCCATTCCCACCATAGCTGATCATTTTGTGCTTTTAAAGGCAAAGCAGGATCAAAGCCGCTATGCACCAAGGCAAGCTTGGCGTGATGGCTGTAAGCTGCGCGCTTCAGCCCGCCAATAAAATCTTGAAAGCCTGGCATTGAATAAAGATGCACCCGTGCTGCCTTTGTCCAATCAGGCAAAGCCTGCCCGCCAACATGCGCAGCAATCCGAAGCAGCGACCAAGAAAGCCCAAAACCTTCCAGCAGCTGGTGCATTCCTTGCTGTTCCACCCAATCCAAAATACTGGCAGGGTCTGGCGCGCGCTCTAGCAGCAGCATTTTTGCAAGCATTTCTTCTTGGCAGCCGCGTAAAAACACAATATCATGTGCCGCTTGATAGGGCGCACCCGATAGAAACCAAATGCGAAAATTCAATAATTCTTGAAATACGCGGATTGCATTATTCCCATATCCAAAATAATTGCCCAAATAAATAACACAATCGCCTGGCTGGATGCGGCTGGCAAGCTTGCCATGTAATTTCTTCAGCTGGTCAATATCGCCATGAATTGCACCAATTGCCCAAATGCGCTTTACAGGATAATCAGGGGTTGGATCAAGATTGGCAAAACTATTATGGTGGATTTTTGCGCTTACTGCCTTAAATACAGGATCTTGAGCAAGTGTATGTTCTGGGGCAGAAACAGGCTTTGACATTTTAATTTGATAACCGCTCTTTTAATGAAAGCAAAAACAGACTATATTCAGACTCGATAATCTATAAGGTGATTCGGTTATAATAAAATAAAATTAAGAAAGCGAAATTTAGAACAATGCGCACAAGAAAACTTGGAAATTCAGACATTGATGTTTCGGTCATTTGCCTAGGGACAATGACTTTTGGTGAACAAACGAACCTTGAAGAATCCTTCAAACAGATGGATTACGCGCTTGATCATGGTGTGAATTTTTGGGATACCGCCGAAATGTATAGTGTGCCGCCGCGCGCCGAAACATACGGCCTTACCGAAACATATATCGGCAAATGGCTTGCCCAAAATCAGGAAAAGCGTGACAAAATCGTGCTTGCCACCAAAGTCGCGGGCGCTTCAACCCGTTTAAATTATATGCGTCCACATCTTGATCCAAGCGGCACAAAGCTTGATCGCCAATCGGTGATGGAAGCTGCTGATGCCAGCCTAAAGCGGCTGAATACTGATTATATTGATCTTTATCAAGTCCATTGGCCCGCGCGCAATACCAATATGTTTGACCGTTTAAGCTATGTTCATCTTGAAAATGAGGTTGCAACCCCAATTTTGGAAACGCTGGATGCGCTTGGTGACTTGGTTAAGCAAGGAAAAGTTCGCACGATTGGCATTTCAAATGAAACCCCATGGGGCGTGATGGAATATTTGAATCTTGCCAAAGAACATAATTTGCCGCGCGTTCAATCCATTCAAAATCCTTATAATTTATTAAAACGCGATTTTGAAATTGGGCTTGCGGAAATGGCGTGCCGCGCCGATATTGGCTTGCTGGCTTATTCCCCCTTGGCAATGGGTGTGCTTTCAGGCAAATATTTGAATGATGCGCGCCCAGCGGGCAGCCGCATGGCATTGTTTGGGCAGTATTTCCCGCGCTATCTATCCGAGCGCGCCCAGCAAGAAACCCGAAAATATGTTGAACTTGCCCGCGAATATGGGCTTGATCCTGCAATGATGGCAAACAGCTATGTCAATGATCGCCCTTTTGTGACCAGCAATATTATCGGGGCAACGACTTTTGACCAGTTGGTGGTTGCGGTAGAATCAGAAAAACTGCGCTTGCCTGATGATTTGCTGCGTAAATTAGAAGCCATTCATAACGCAAACCCGATTGGATATTAGGTTAAAGATTATAGAATCGCTTTAAATTTGGCTTCAATTTGCGCCAAATCATCAAAGCGATAAGCATCAAGATTGGGATTTGTGGGGCGGGCAAGCACCCATATTGGAAGCTCAAGCGCGCGGGCTGCATATAATTTTTGAAGCCCGTCTTTACCGCCAGAATTTTTGCAAATCACATGGGTAATGGTGTGTTTGCAAAAGAAATCAATCAATTCATCTTGGCTTTCATGGGCGCTCGGCACAAAGGGAATATGATGAAAATGCGGGGGCAGAAGCGTTGCAGCAGGCTTTAAGCTGCGATAATGGCACTTAATATCATTTTGTGTGCTGCTGCTAAAAATCGCTGCCGCTGCCTCCCCCGCAGCCAGAAATAAATGCGCGCCTTTAGGAAGCGCATCTGCCATATGGTTAAAGCTGTCAAACTCACGCCATAATGGTAATAAATTATCAGCTTGCGGCTGCCATGCAGGGCGATGATAATGGGTAAAATCCAGCCCCAAAGCAAGCGCGGCTTGGCGCGCATTTTCGCTGATCTTTGCTGCATAAGGATGGGTTAAATCAAGAATATGGGTGATTTGCTGCGCGCGGCAAAAAGCAATCAACCCTGCGATCCCGCCAAAACCGCCCGTGCGCATTTCAATATGATGCCCATAATTAAGCCTTGGATTATTGCCAACCCCCGCAAGCGATGCAATTAAGGGATGATCGCTTAATGCTGCCAAGATCGGCAGCAACTTCCTTGCTTCCTGCGTCCCTGCAAGTGCCAGAATTTTGGGGGCTTTAGCCTGCATCAGAACCCCGTTTGATATAATAAAGCGCCATCACGGGCAACCAGCATGATGTTCATTTTTGTGTGTTCATGGCGTAATAATTCAAATGCCCGCTGTTTGCATAATCCAGCAATCGCGGTGCATAATGCTGTTCGTTCGGCTTGGGTCAAACGCTGCAAAACCTCATACGCTGTATTTGCGGATTCAACCCGCTGCGCATCAATGCCTGCCATCCCTTGCGCAACCTCGCCCAATTTTTTGAAATCAAGCTGGGCGCGGGCATTGTGAAGGTCATTTGCACCTTGTGCAAATTTGGTTAATTTGGCAAAGCCCCCCGCAATCGTCAGGCTGGGCAGTGGATGATTGCGCATATATTTAAGCAATCCCCCGATAAAATCCCCCATATCCAACAAGGAAATCGGCGTTGTAGGATAATGGTTTAAAGCGCAGCGCTCAGAGGTTGATCCCGTCGTTGCAATCATATGATCAAGCTGATTGGCGATCCCAACATCCACCCCGCGATGAATCGACGCAATCCATGCAGAACAAGAATAAGGGCGCACCACCCCGCTGGTTCCAAGAATAGAAAGCCCGCCTTCTATCCCCAAGCGCGGATTCCATGTTTTAAGCGCAAGCGCCGCGCCATTTTCAACCGATATCGTGACATTAATCGCAGATGATACACCAAACTCAGCCGCAAGCGCGCAAATGGTATCAATCATCATTTGCCTTGGCACAGGATTAATCGCAGGTTCGCCCACCGCCAGCGGCAGCCCCGATTTTGTAACAACTCCCACCCCGCTGCCTGCAAAAAAGCGAATGCCCGCATCATCTTCTGGGCGAAAAGCAAGGGTTGCGCTGATTTTTGCACCATGGGTTACATCTGGATCATCCCCCGCATCCTTAATGATGGATGCACTTACTGCTTCAGCAGAATCTTGTTTAAAATCCTCAACCGCAAGCATGGCTGTTTTGCCGCTTGGGGTCAAAATGGAAACAATCTTTGGCACAGGCTTTCCAATCAAGCCATAAAAGGCAGCATGACAGGCAGCGGTTGCACAAGTGCCTGTTGTCCATCCAAAGCGTAATTTTGTCGTTAATCTGTTCTTTTCCATTGAAATAATATAGTATAAAAAGCATGGAATGAAACGCGGTATTTTATGATCTTAAACATTATTCAACCAAACAGATATTACTCCAATGAATGGCAGCTTACCCAAAATTAACCCAGATCATCCGAATGCCCAAGATTGGCCCTGCTTTGAAAAAGGCTGGGTGTGGCTGGTGGGCGGCGGGCCGGGCGATCCTGGATTATTAACCCTGCATGGGCTAAATGCTTTGCAGCAAGCTGATATTATTGTCTATGATGCGCTGGTTAATCCGCAAATATTGGCATGGGCAAACCCCGAATGTGAAATTGAATATGCGGGCAAACGCGGCGGCAAGCCATCCCCCACCCAAATTGATATTTCAAAACGCTTGATCCAGCTTGCGGGCGAATCAAAACGGGTGCTGCGTTTAAAGGGCGGCGATCCATTTGTGTTTGGGCGTGGCGGCGAAGAAGCGCAAAGCTTGGTTGCCGCTGGCATTCCCATCCGCATCGTTCCAGGCATTTCAGCGGGGATTGGCGGGCTTGCCTATGCAGGGATTCCCGTCACACACCGCGATGTCAATCAATCGGTGATTTTTTTATCGGGCCATGACCGCACAGGGCTTACCCCTGCTGCGATTAATTGGCCAGGCGTTGCGGCGGGTTCTGCGGTGATTGTCATGTATATGGCAATCAAGCATTTGCCTGAAATTACCCAGCATTTATTAAAAGCAGGGCGCGCCGCAGATGAACCCGTGGCGGTTATCAGCAATGCAACCCTGCCCAGCATGAACATCTTGGAAACCACGCTTGCAGAAGCATCGCAAGCAGTTAAGACACATAATATCACCCCGCCTTCGATCATTTGCGTGGGAAAAGTCGTGTTGATGCGCCAATGTTTGGATTGGGTTGGGCAGATGAATGGAATTGCCCCAACCAATTTTGATCCGCTTGGCACATTTGAAGCTGGCTTTTGATTGTTTTATGACAGCTAAAAAATCCATCTTAATGCTTGCAGCGACCGCGTCAAACAGCGGCAAGACCTTGATCATGCTTGGCTTGCTGCGTGCTTTGAAACATTATGGCATTGCGGTTGCGCCCGCAAAATCAGGGCCCGATTATATTGATCCTGCCTTTCATTCTTTTGCAAGCGGGGAACCATCGGTAAATTTGGATGGTTTTGCGATGAATGCGCCCTTATTGCAGCATCTTGTCTTGGAACAGGCGGGGGATTGCGTGCTGATTGAAGCGGCAATGGGGCTTTATGATGGCAGTGATCAAGGAAAGGGCAGCGCGGCAGCGCTTGCAAGCACGCTTGATTGCCCGATTATTTTAATTTTAAATGCAAAGGGCAGCGCACAAAGCACCGCGATGATTGCTGCAAGCCTGATCAAAAACCATCAGGCATTTTATCCTGCGGGCAGAATTTGCGGTGTAATTTTCAATCAAGTGCTTAGCAAACGGCATGGTGATCTAATTTTGGGCGCGGCAAAAGCGTTAAATTTGCCCTTATTGGGGCTGTTGCCATTTCAAAAAGACTTAACCTTGGAAAATCGCCATTTGGGGCTTATTCAAGCAAGTGAGCTTGATCAAGCAAGCAAGCTTGAACCGCTGATTGAACGGGCCAGCCAATGGATCACACAGCATATTGATTTGGATCAAATTATGGCATGCTTTAAACCGCTTGCCGCCCCAGCCAATTTACCCTTTCCAAACCCGCAGCTGCCAGCCCCCCCCGCGCAGCATATTGCCATTGCAAAGGATGCCGCCTTTAACTTTCTATATCCGCATTTGGTTATGCATTGGCGCAAGATGGGCGCGAATTTGTATTTTTTCTCTCCGCTTAACAATGAAGCCCCGCCAGAGATTGCTGATTTTATATTGCTTGCAGGGGGCTATCCAGAGCTTTTTTTGAAACAAATAATGGCAGCAACCGATTTTAAAACAGGATTGCTGGATTTATCCGCGCGCAACATTCCGATTTATGGCGAATGTGGGGGCTATATGCTGCTTGGAGAGGCGATCATTGATAAACATGGAAAAGCACATAAAATGCTGGGGCTATTGCCGCATGTGACCAGCTTTGAAGCCCCGCGCCTGCATTTGGGCTATCGTTATTTAACCCCGCTTAACCCCGCACCCTTTGGGCGCAGCCCCAGCCCAGATTGGCATTATATTGCCCATGAATTTCATTATTCCGCAATGCTTGAACGCGATCTGCCGCAAGCCCCGCCCTTATTTTCAGGCAGCGCTGCAAATGGCGATCCTATTGATCATCATGGCAGCATTCTTAACCATATTAGCGGCAGCTACCATCACATTATCGCCCAATCTTAATATTAAACTTATTGTTGTCCAGCATAAGATATAAAAATTTTAATTGTTTTTTCAAGATGCCGTCCATGCTTAATGAAATATTTTCAAAAAAAGCGGTTGCGCCATTCCTTGCTTCGGTGTATTAAACCAAAAATCTTGACCTATATCTAATGTTTATAAAGACGCTGCGTTTTGTATATTTCATATATGCAAGGCGGGGTTTTTGATGGTTTTATATGGGTCTTGATGGGAAATATAAGCCCTAAATTAAGGGGCGTTAACCATATAAAGATTAAGATTTAATGTCCAAAAATAAACAGGTGGAATCGCAAGGCACATCAGCAGCAAAAGCATCAGCTGCAAGAACATCACCCGCGCAATTTATTCGTGAAGTTCGCTCTGAAGCCAAAAAAGTGGTGTGGCCAACCCGTAAGGAAACCATGCTTGGCACGATTATGGTGCTGATCATGGCAAGCATTATGGGGCTGTTTTTTCTGGGCGTGGATCAGGTGATTGCATGGGCGGTGCGGTTGCTTATTGGTTGATTTCAAGCTTGAAACAACGCTTTATTTTTAATTTGATTAAAGGAATTTAACAGGTGTCAGCAAATTGGTATATTGTTCAAGTTCATTCAGGCTTTGAAAACAAAGTTGCCGAACGCATTGACGAGCAAGCAGCGGCTGAAGGGCTTGATGCTTTAATCGAAGAAGTGCTTGTGCCAACCGAAGAGGTGGTAAGCATTCGGCGCGGCAAGAAAGTGACCACAGAGCGTAAATATTTTCCAGGCTATATCATGGTCAAAATGCACATGAATAATGCAAGCTGGCATTTGGTGAATGATAATCCAAAAGTGGTTGGCTTCCCAAGTTCCAGGGGGAAAACGCCCATTCCCATGTCGGAAAAAGAAGCGCAGCATATTTTATATCAAGTTAAAGAAGGGGTTGAAAATCCACGCCCCGCAATTGATTTTGAAATTGGCGAACAAATTCGGGTATCCGATGGGCCATTTGCATCCTTTAACGGCGTGGTTGAAGAAGTTGACAGTGTTAAAAGCCGCCTAAAAGTGATGGTGTCCATCTTTAGCCGTGCAACCCGCGTTGATCTTGATTATTCGCAGGTGGAGAAATTATAAGAATTTTATCGTGCGTTACGCACGGTGAATGATCGTGCATTATGCACGGTGAATAAGATTGTTGTGGAAGCTGAAAAGTTAAGAGTGGTCTTAAAATCGGGCTTAATTTTAATGCGCACCACGGCAATTTAAAGCCGCAAGGCTTAAGGTAAAACCCATGCCGTATTTATATAAGCATATTGCATATATAAAAGCGGTACACTTAAAACTTTGTAAGAGAAGAATATTATGGCAAAAAAGAAAGTAGCGGGCTATATCAAGCTCATGATTAAGGCGGGCAAAGCAGCGCCTGCGCCGCCAGTCGGGCCAGCACTTGGTTCACGCGGTCTCAACATTATGGATTTTTGTAAGGCGTTTAATGCAGCGACACAAGATTTTGAGCCTGGAACGCCTATTCCAGTCACGATCACAGCGTTTGAAGATAGAAGCTTTACCTTTGAAACAAGACAGCCCCCCGTTAGCTATTTTCTGCTAAAAGCGGTTGGCGAAGCAAAGGGATCATCCGAACCGAATAAAAATAAGGTTGGAAAAGTAACAAAAGCGCAAATCGAACAAATTGCAACCAATAAAATGCAAGATATGAATGCGGTAACGGTTGAAAGTGCAATGCAATCCATTGCAGGCACCGCGCGTTCCATGGGCATTGATGTGGTGGAGTCTTAAAAAATGGCAAAAACAGGTAAAAAATTACAAGCTGCATATAAGCAATTTGATCGCAATCAGTTGATTGCTTTGAATAAAGCGGTCGATTTGATCAAAAATAATGCAAATGCAAAATTTGATGAGACGGTCGAAATTTCCTTGAATTTAGGGGTGGATACCCGTCATGCGGATCAGCAGGTGCGCGGCGTGATTAGCCTGCCCCACGGCACAGGCAAAACCGTGCGCGTTGCGGTTTTTGCGCGCGCAGAAAAAGCCGAAGCTGCTTTGGCAGCGGGTGCGGATGCGGTTGGCGCAGAAGATTTAATGGAAAAAATCCAAGGCGGTTGGATGGATTTTGATCGCTGTATCGCAACGCCTGATATGATGGCGATTGTCGGGCGTTTGGGTAAAGTGCTTGGTCCAAGAGGGCTAATGCCAAATCCAAAACTTGGAACGGTAACCCCAAATGTGGTGGATGCGGTGAAATCTGCAAAAGGCGGCGATGTTCAATTCCGCGCAGAAAAATCAGGCATTGTCCATGCGGGCGTTGGCAAAGCCAGCTTTGACAAGGAAGCATTAAGCGACAATATTAAAGCATTGGTGCGTGCGGTTCAAAGCGCAAGACCAAGCGGCGCAAAGGGAACTTATCTTCAGCGCGCTTCTGTGTCCTCGACCATGGGTCCTGGCATCAAGCTTGATCTTGGAAGCTTTCAAGATTAATAAATTGCCTTTAATGAAGGCGATGCAAAAAAAAGTAAGCGTAACTGTTTTGTTTGGTAAAGATAACCCTTGTCCGAGATTGACGGCGGTAAATGTTTTTTTAAATATTTACCTTAAATTTGCCTTCATGAGATGGGTGGGATCAGGAATTTTAATCTTCAATATTCATGCTGATTTGGCTGAATATATGGTGACCCTGATCTTCGCATACGGGCGGGAGATTGGGTAAGAAATAAGCTGTTATGGTGGGCTTATTTTATTGTTAACCATATATTTTGTAAAAATTGTAAATGTTATGTTCATTTTAATGGAGACGATCAGTGGAAAAATCAAAGAAAAAAGCTCTGGTCGCTAAACTTCAGGCGATCTTCGCAAATTCTAATCTTGTTGTGATCTCATCGCAGCAAGGGATGAATGTGAATGAAGATAGTGACCTGCGGGCAAAGGCGCGTGCGACTGGTGGCGGTTATATGGTCACCAAAAATTCGCTTGCAAAACTTGCTGCAAAGGGAACGGCTTTTGAAGCATTGACGGATCATTTTACAGGGCCAACCGCGATCTTTTATTCTGAAGATCCTGTGGCTGCTGCAAAAGTTGCCGTTGATTATGCTAAGGAAAACAGCAAGCTGAAAGTGGTTTGCGGTGCTTCCGATGGTCGCTTGTTCGAGCTTCATGATGTTGAAGTCTTGGCATCCTTGCCAAGTCTTGATGAATTGCGCGGTAAATTGGTTGGCTTGCTTCAAGCCCCAGCAGGCAAAATTGCCTCTGTGGTTCAAGCACCAGCAGGTCAGTTGGCGCGGGTTTTTTCTGCTTATGGCAGCAGCGAATAAGCTTGAATGCAAGTTTAGGACAGAAAAGTTTAAGTTAAAAAATTAAAATAAAATTATTGGAGATTATAATGGCCGATTTAAATAAAATTGTTGACGATTTATCCGCACTTACCGTATTGGAAGCTGCAGAACTTTCAAAATTACTAGAAGATAAATGGGGCGTTTCCGCCGCTGCGCCTGTGGCCGCTGCTGCCGCTGCTGCGCCAGCTGCCGCTGCTGCTGAAGAAAAAGACAGCTTTGATGTTGTTTTAACGGAAGCGGGCGCTTCTAAAATCAATGTGATTAAAGAAGTTCGTGCGATCACGGGTCTTGGGCTAAAAGAAGCAAAAGAACTTGTTGAATCAGCACCAAAAGCAGTTAAAGAAGGCGTTTCAAAAGAAGACGCTGCAAAATTGAAAGAACAGCTTGAAGGCGCAGGCGCGAAAGTTGAACTGAAGTAATCTTGTTTTACAGCATCTAGCCCCTCTTATTTCATTGAGATAAGAGGGGTAGGTGTTTTTGTGCATCATCTCAATATCATCACAAAAAGATGATGCGCGCCTATGTTTAAGCTAGGCATCTAATAAAAATATAAGAAATAGGAAATAAGATCATGGCAAAGTTGGCACATTCTTTCACAAGTCGCAAACGCATCCGCCGCAGCTTTGGGCAATTAAGAGATGTGGCAGATATGCCAAATTTGATTGAAGTGCAGAAAAACTCCTATGATGGGTTTTTGCAAATTGGTGTGCTGCCCCATGCGCGCAAAAATACAGGTTTGCAAGAAGTTTTCAAAAACTCTTTTCCAATCATTGATTATAATGAGCGTTCCCAGCTGGAATTTGACCGTTATGATCTTGAAAAACCAAAATTTGATGTTGAAGAATGCCGTCAGCGCGGCTTGACTTATGCTGCACCATTGCGCGTTACCCTAAGGCTGGTTGTATGGGATATTGACGAAGATACAGGATCGCGTTCGGTTCACGATATTAAAGAACAAGATGTCTATATTGGCGATATTCCCTTAATGACCAATCATGGCACTTTTGTGATTAACGGCACGGAACGGGTGATTGTTTCCCAAATGCACAGATCACCAGGTGTGTTTTTTGACCATGATCGCGGGCGCACCCATTCATCGGGCAAATTCCTTTATTCGGCGCGAATCATTCCCTATCGCGGATCATGGTTGGATGTTGATTTTGATCCAAAAGATATTTTGAATGTTCGGATTGATCGCCGCAGGAAATTGCCTGTTTCAACCCTTTTAATGGCGCTTGATAATGATGATAGTTATAATCGCAGAATGGCAGCGCGTGCAAATGGCGAAGAATTTGACATTGAATCGGTTCAAGGCTATTCCCGCGAAGAAATTTTAAACCTATTTTATAAAACCATCACCTATCGCCGTGATGATCGCGGATGGGTCACGAATTTTGTTGCTGAACATTATCGCGGCGGACGGGTTGAACATGATTTGATTGATGCAAGAACAGGCGAAGTTGTTGCCGAAGCTGGCAGCAAATTAACCCCGCGTTCGCTGAAAAAGCTTGATGATGATGGGTTTAAAGAAATTCTTATTTCAAGTGAGCAGCTGCAAGGACGCTATCTTAGCGAAGATGTGATCAATGAAAAAACAGGGCTGGTCATTGCCGAAGCGGGGGATGAAATCACAGATAAAATGCTGCAAGATTTTCTGGTGATTGATTATGATCGCGTCAATTGCCTTTATATTGATAATGTGCTGGTTGGCGGTTATATCCGCGATACGCTGGCGGTTGATAAATGCCAAAATCGCGATGATGCACTGATTGATATTTATCGGGTCATGCGTCCGGGCGAGCCTCCAACTTTGGAATCTGCTGAAGCTTTGATTCAAGGGATGTTCTTTGATGCAGAACGCTATGATTTATCTGCGGTTGGACGCGTTAAGATGAATGCACGGCTGGGAATCACCATGGATGAAGCCCCAGAAGATGCACGGATTTTACGGCGCGAAGATGTTATTTCCATCATTCGCATTTTATGTGACCTTAAAGATGGTCGCGGGGATGTTGATGATATTGATCATTTGGGCAATCGCCGCGTGCGTTCGGTGGGTGAATTGCTGGAAAATCAATTCAGGCTTGGCTTGGTGCGGATGGAACGCGCCACCAAAGAACGGATGGGATCGGTTGAGGTGAATACCGTGATGCCGCATGATTTGGTGAATGCAAAACCAGTTTCAGCATCCATTAAAGAATTTTTTGGCTCAAGCCAGCTTTCACAATTTATGGATCAAACCAATCCCTTATCGGAAATTACCCATAAACGCAGGGTGTCTGCGCTTGGGCCTGGCGGGCTAACCCGCGAACGCGCGGGCTTTGAAGTGCGCGATGTTCACCCCACCCATTATGGTCGTATCTGTCCGATTGAAACGCCTGAAGGGCCAAATATTGGACTGATTAATTCGCTTGCAACCTATGCACGGGTAAATCCTTATGGCTTTATTGAAACGCCATACCGCAAGGTAGCAGATGGCTGCGTCACGGATGAAGTGCTTTATCTTTCAGCCATGGAAGAGGGACGCTTTACGATTGCACAGGCAAATGCGCCCGTTGATCAAAAATCAAACTTTACCGAAGATTTGGTGCAATGCAGACGCGGCGGCGATTATGTGGTTGCTGCGCCCAATGATATTGAATTGATGGATGTATCGCCACGCCAGCTTGTTTCGGTTGCAGCTGCGCTTATTCCCTTCCTTGAAAATGATGATGCGAACCGCGCCTTGATGGGATCAAACATGCAGCGTCAGGCTGTTCCCTTGATGAAAGCGGAAGCACCCTTGGTTGGAACTGGCATGGAAAGCCAAGTTGCGCAAGATTCTGGGGTGTCCACCGTTGCACGCTATAGCGGTGTGATTGATCAGGTGGATGCAACCCGCATTGTGGTTCGGCGCACAGGCGATGCCGCATTAGAGGGAACGGGGGTTGATATTTATCAGCTTCAGAAATTCCAACGCTCTAATCAATCCACTTGCATTAATCAGCGTCCTTTGGTGAAAGTTGGCGATCATGTCAAAACAGGCGATATTATCGCCGATGGTCCTGCGACTGATCTTGGTGAATTGGCGTTGGGGCGTAATGTGTTGGTGGCATTTATGCCATGGCAGGGCTATAATTTTGAGGATTCGATCTTAATTTCGCAGCGCATTGTGCGCGATGATGTCTTTACCTCTATTCATATTGAAGAATATGAGGTTGCAGCGCGCGATTCAAAGCTTGGACAAGAAGAGATTACCCGCGATATTCCAAATGTTGGCGAAGAATCCCTCCGAAATCTTGACGAGGCTGGGATTGTCTATATCGGTGCAGAAGTTGAAGCGGGCGATGTGCTGGTTGGAAAGGTAACGCCAAAAGGCGAATCACCCATGACCCCTGAAGAACGGCTATTGCGCGCCATCTTTGGTGAAAAGGCGGCTGATGTTCGCGATTCTTCTTTGCGGATGCCCCCTGGCAGCAAGGGAACGGTTGTGGATGTGCGGGTCTTGTCACGGCGCGGCATTGATAAGGATGAGCGCGCTTATGCGATTGAAAAATCAGAGATTGAATTGCTGGCAAAAGATCGCGATGATGAACGCCGCATTCTTGAACGGTCTTACCGCACCCAGTTCTTGGGATTGGTTGAAGGGCAAACCGTTACCTTTGGCCCCAAAGGCTTTCCAACAGGCAAAGTCGTAACACGGGTTGAGCTTGAAGAATTAACTTCAGCGCAAATGCGTCAAGTCACGGTTGCCGATGAAAAATTAAATGATTCCTTGGAATCCATTCGCAAGCATTTTGATGCTGCGGTTGCGCAAGTGCTTGCACGCTTTGAAGATAAGGTTTCAAAAGTGCAAGCTGGGGATGATTTATCCCCAGGCGTGATGAAATTGGTTAAGGTGTTTGTTGCGGTCAAACGCAAATTGCAACCTGGCGATAAAATGGCAGGGCGTCACGGCAATAAGGGTGTGATTTCTAAAATTGCACCGATTGAGGATATGCCTTATCTTGAAGATGGCACACATGTTGATATTGTGCTAAATCCGCTTGGGGTGCCTAGCCGTATGAATGTGGGTCAGATTTTAGAAACGCATTTGGGCTGGGCATGTGCAAGTTTGGGCAGGCAAGTCAGTGAAGCCATGGCGCAATATCGTGCGAATAATGCGCTTGATGGCTTGCGTGAAAGCATCGTTAAAGCCTATGATCATCAAGGAATCGCCGATAGCATCAAAGATTATTCCGAAGCCGATATTGTCGAGCTGGGCAAAAATCTGTCAAAGGGTGTGCCGATTGCAACCCCTGTATTTGATGGCGCACGCGAAGAGGATATTAACCATAGTCTTGACCGTGCGGGCATTTCAACATCGGGTCAGGTTCGCCTTGTGGATGGACGCACAGGCGAAGCCTTTGATCGTTTGGTCACGGTTGGGTATATTTATATGCTGAAACTTCACCATTTGGTGGATGATAAGCTTCACGCGCGTGCGGTTGGCCCTTATTCCTTGGTTACCCAGCAACCGCTTGGCGGGAAAGCCCAATTTGGTGGTCAGCGCTTTGGGGAAATGGAAGTCTGGGCATTGGAAGCTTATGGTGCTGCTTATACGCTGCAAGAAATGTTAACCGTGAAATCGGATGATATTCAAGGGCGCACCAAGGTTTATGAAGCGATTGTTCGCGGCGAGGATAATTTTGAACCTTCCGTGCCTGAATCCTTTAATGTTTTGTTAAAAGAAATTAAAGCCCTTGGTCTTAGCATTGATCCCATCGATAAGGATGAGGATGATAATTATATGGATGATAATGTGGATGAAGGGGATATTTAACCCCGCTTTATCGTCAATATTATGAATGCGCTTAAAATAATAGATTATCCGTGCTAGGACGCACCAATCTGGATTGGAGAATAAAATGAAAGATCTTATGCAAATGTTTCAAGTGCCCCAAAGCGGGCATAGCTTTGATAAAATTAAGATCGGTATTGCATCGCCCGAACGGATTAAGGGCTGGTCTTTTGGTGAAATTAAAAAGCCTGAAACCATTAATTACCGAACCTTTAAGCCTGAACGCGAAGGGCTTTTTTGTGCCAAAATTTTTGGCCCCATTAAGGATTATGAATGCTTATGCGGCAAATATAAACGCATGAAGTTCAAAGGTGTTGTGTGCGAAAAATGTGGGGTTGAAGTCACACTTTCACGGGTTCGGCGCGAACGGATGGGGCATATTGAACTTGCTGCCCCCGTTGCGCATATCTGGTTTTTAAAATCATTGCCAAGCCGCATCAGCTTGATCTTGGATATGACCTTAAAAGATGTTGAAAAAGTGTTATATTTTGAAAGCTATGTGGTAACTGAAGCTGGAATGACCGACTTAAAACAAGGTCAGCTGCTTGGCGAAGAAGAATATCTGCGCGCGCAAGATGAATATGGCGATGATGCTTTCATCGCGCAAATTGGCGCCGAAGCCATTAAATCAATTTTAGTGGGCATGGATTTAGCCGAATTATCCGAAAAATGCCGCGAGGAATTGGCAGAAACCAATTCAGAAACCAAGCGCAAAAAGCTGGTAAAACGCTTGAAACTAATTGATAGTTTCTTGGAATCCAAGACCAAGCCCGAATGGATGATTATGGATATGATCCCTGTGATCCCTCCAGATTTGCGTCCCCTCGTGCCGCTGGATGGCGGGCGGTTTGCAACTTCGGATTTGAACGATCTTTATCGCCGCGTCATTAACCGCAATAACCGTTTGCGCCGCTTAATGGAGCTGCGCGCGCCAGATATTATCGTGCGCAATGAAAAGCGGATGCTGCAAGAATCAGTCGATGCGCTGTTTGATAATGGCAGGCGCGGGCGCGTAATTACAGGGATTAATAAGCGGCCATTAAAATCACTATCGGATATGTTAAAGGGCAAACAAGGCCGTTTCCGTCAAAATTTACTGGGCAAGCGCGTTGATTATTCAGGGCGTTCGGTAATTGTGGTTGGCCCTGAATTGAAATTGCATCAATGCGGGTTGCCTAAGAAGATGGCGCTTGAATTATTTAAGCCCTTTATCTTTTCAAAATTGGAACTTTATGGCTTGGCAAATACCATCAAGGCTGCAAAGCGCATGGTGGAAAAAGAACGCCCCGAAGTGTGGGATATTCTTGAAGAGGTTATTCGCGAACATCCCGTTATGCTTAACCGCGCACCAACCCTTCACAGGCTTGGAATTCAAGCCTTTGAACCCAAATTAATTGAAGGCAAAGCCATTCAGCTACACCCGCTTGTTTGCGCCGCCTTTAATGCGGATTTTGACGGGGATCAAATGGCAGTTCATGTGCCATTAAGCCTTGAAGCGCAAGTTGAAGCGCGGGTTTTGATGATGTCCACCAATAATATTCTATCCCCTGCAAATGGGAAGCCGATTATTGTGCCATCGCAGGATATTATTCTTGGGATTTATTATCTCACCCATGAGCGTTCGGATATTTTGGGCGATGAAGCCTATATTGATTCCGAAGAAGCCTTAACTGCTGCGCTTGCAGGGGGCGAGGTTGAGGTTCGCGATGCGCTTAACCCGCTGCAAGTGGTTGAGGGCAAAGCAGCCGATATTTTCAAGAAAATTCAGCAAGGCAAAGCAAAAGCCTATCGCGTTCAAGCCTATGGTTCAATGGATGAGGTAGAGCATGCGCTGGCAGCGAAGAAATTAACCATTCATACCCGCATTAAAGCAATTTATGAAGGGGTTGATGCGAATGGTCAGCCAACCCGCGAGCGGGTATTGACCACCCCAGGGCGGTTGATGCTTGGCGCATTATTGCCAAAACATCCCCATATTCCTTTTTCATTGGTTAATCGCCTATTGACGAAAAAGGAAGTTTCCAATCTGATTGACATTATTTACCGTCATGCGGGCCAGAAACATACGGCGATCTTCTGTGATCATTTGATGAAGCTTGGCTTTGGCTGGGCATGCCGTTCGGGGATTTCTTTTGGTAAGGATGATTTGTTAATCCCTGCAACGAAAGATGAATTGATCCATTTGGCGCAAACCGAAGTGAAACGCTATGAACAGCAATATATGGAAGGCTTAATCACCCAGATTGAAAAATATAATAAGGTGGTTGATTTATGGTCAAATACTTCTGATAAAGTTGCCAGCGAAATGATGGAAATTATCAAACAGCCGGGTAAGGCTGGGTTGAATTCCGTTTATATGATGGCACATTCAGGCGCAAGGGGGTCTGCGGCGCAGATTAAACAGCTTGCGGGAATGCGCGGTTTGATGGCAAAGCCTGATGGGTCAATCATTGAAACGCCGATTATTTCGAACTTTAAAGAAGGCTTAACGGTTCTGGAATATTTTAACTCCACCCATGGGGCGCGTAAGGGCTTGGCGGATACCGCTTTGAAAACCGCGAATTCGGGTTATCTAACACGCCGCTTGGTGGATGTTGCCCAAGATGCGATTATCGTTGAAGAAGATTGCGGTACGACACAAGGCTTGTTGACCAAACCCGTTATGGATGGCGGTGATTTGATTGAAGGGCTTGCCGAACGGGTGCTTGGTCGTTGCCCCGCAGAAGATATTGCCGATCCAAAAACAGGCGATATTATTGCAAAGGCTGGCGATTTAATTGACGAAGTTCAAGCCGATGCAATTGAAATGGCGGATATTGATGTTGTTAAAATCCGTTCTGTTTTAACCTGCGAAAGCGGCAGTGGTGTTTGTGCGACCTGTTATGGGCGTGATCTTGCACGCGGGACAAGGGTTAATATTGGTGAAGCGATTGGCGTTATTGCAGCGCAATCCATCGGGGAACCTGGAACCCAGCTTACGATGCGTACTTTCCATATTGGCGGTGCGGCGCAAGGGGGAACGGAACAAAGCTCTATTGATGCGTCGATTGATGGCAAGCTTCGGATTGATAATCGCAATATTGTGACCGATTCTGAAGGGCGCTTGATCGTGATGGGGCGCAATACAGAACTTGTCTTGGTGGATGAGAATGATCGTGAGCGCGCGCGTCACCGTGTACCTTATGGGGCAAAATTAAAAGTTGATAATGAGCATCCTGTTGTGCGCGGTCAAATTTTAGCCGAATGGGATCCATTCACCACCCCCATTTTGACCGAAACAGAAGGGCATGCAAATTATGTTGATCTGGTTGAAGGGGTTACGGTTCGTGAAGTAATTGACGAAGCAACAGGCATTCCAAGCAAGGTTGTAATTGACTGGAAGCAGCAAGCTGGAACGGCTGAACTGCGTCCGCGCATTACGCTTCGCGATGAACAGGGCGAGGTTTTAACCTTGCCAAATGGTCTTGAAGCCCGTTATTTCATGTCGGTTGATGCCATTCTTTCTGTCTCTAATGGGGCAAAAGTCAAGGCGGGTGATGTGCTTGCGCGTATTCCGCGTGGCAGCTCTAAAACCCGCGACATTACGGGGGGTTTGCCGCGCGTTGCCGAATTATTTGAAGCACGCCGTCCCAAAGAATATTCAATCATTGCCGATCAAGATGGCTATATTGTCTTTGGGAAAGATTATAAGGCAAAACGCCGCATCGTCATTCAGCCTGTGGATGAAGATTTGCCAACAAGCGAATTTTTAATTCCAAAAGGCAAGCATATTGTGGTGCAAGAAGGAGATTTTGTACGCAAAGGCGATATGTTGATGGATGGCAGCCCTGTGCCGCATGATATTTTGGATGTGATGGGGGTTGAAGCCTTAGCAGATTATATCATCAATGAAATTCAAGATGTTTATCGCCTGCAAGGGGTTAAAATCAATGATAAGCATATTGAAGTCATTGTGCGCCAAATGCTGCAAAAGGTTGAAGTTGTTGATGTTGGCGATTCACTTTATGTCTTGGAAGAGCAGATTGATCGCCACGAGCTGGAGCGCGAAAATGAAAAATTACGCGCCCTTGGCAAACGCGAAGTGTTGGTGCGCCCTGTGTTGCAAGGCATTACCAAGGCAAGCTTGCAAACCAATTCCTTTATATCAGCAGCATCATTCCAAGAAACAACCCGCGTTCTAACCGAAGCATCGGTTGGCGGTAAGGTTGATACCTTGAATGGCTTAAAGGAAAATGTCATTGTTGGGCGTTTAATTCCTGCGGGAACGGGGGCATCCATTCGCCGCGTTCAAGAATTGGCTGACATTCGTGATCGCCAAATCAAAGCAGATATGCGTGCCTTGCAATTATCGGAAACGGCAGCCCAAGCTGCGGACGCAGAAATGGAAGAAAACAAAGAATAATCTTTTGTTCCTTTCTTATCAAAAGGCCAGTTGATCCATGATTGACTGGCCTTTTTTGTAAAATCACAAAATCGGATTAGAAAAGAAAATCGCATGACACATAAAGCCATCCATTGGTTTAGGCAAGATTTACGCTTGGCGGATAATCCCGCACTTTGCCTAGCAGCAAAGCATGATCAGATATTTCCAATTTACATCTTGGATGATGAAAATGCAGGCGATTATGCAATGGGCGGGGCAAGCCGCTGGTGGCTGCATCATGCCTTAACGGCTTTAAACCGCGATTTAGGCGGCACTTTATCGGTTTATTGCGGTGATCCGCAAACAATCCTTGAGGATTTAATCACGCGCCTTGATATTGGTGCATTATATTGGAATCGCTGTTATGAACCATGGCGAATTGCACGCGATAAAACCATCAAATCGGCGTTCAAACAGCAAGGAATCACCGCAGAAAGCACCAATGGTTCTTTATTATGGGAGGCTGCAACCATCACCAAGGATGATGGACATCCTTATAAAGTATTTACCCCTTTTTACCGCAAAGGATGCTTATCGGCACCAGCGCCGCGCATGCCCCTTCCCGCTTTATCGGACGCTGCAATCTCTATATGCACAAAAGATAGCGCGCAATCGCTTGAAATTGATGATTTAAACTTGCTGCCGCGCAAGCCCAATCTCCCGCAATGGGATCAACAGCTTGTTGCGCATTGGGACATAAGCGAATCTGGCGCGCACAGGCAATTTGATGAATTTATTGCCCACGGCTTAGCACATTATAAAGAGGGGCGAAATATCCCCGCAAAACCATTTGTTTCAAGATTATCCCCCTATTTGCATTTTGGTCACTTATCCCCCAATCAGCTATGGTATGGTGTGCGCAGAATTGATCTTGAAAGCGGCGGTGAAGATAAGCATATTGATCATTTTTGCAGCGAATTGGGCTGGCGAGAATTTTCACATCAGCTGCTATATCATAATCCAGAATTGCCTAAAAGAAATCTGCAATCAAAATTTGATGCTTTCCCATGGATAGAAGATCAAGCGCTGCTAAAAGCGTGGCAAACGGGTCAAACGGGCATTCCAATGGTGGATGCTGGAATGCGCGAATTATGGCAAACGGGCTATATGCATAATCGGGTGCGAATGATTGTTGGATCTTTTTTGGTGAAGAATTTGCGTTTACATTGGCATCATGGCGAGCGTTGGTTTTGGGATACGCTGGTGGATGCCGATCTTGCCAATAATAGCGCAAGCTGGCAGTGGATTGCAGGTTGCGGAGCGGATGCTGCCCCTTATTTCCGCATCTTTAACCCTGTCACCCAAGGGCTGAAATTTGATCCTGAGGGGGAATATGTGCGCCGCTATATCCCTGAAATTAAGGGGCTGCCAGATAAATATCTATTTAGCCCGTGGGAAGCCTCCGCTGCCATTCAGCAACAAGCAGGGATTATCGTTGGCAAGGATTACCCGCTTCCCATCATTGACCTAAAGCAATCACGCGAAGCCGCGCTTGCAGCCTTTCAATCGATCAAGCAATAAAGTGCTTTTTAACCTGAATTTGCTAATCTGGTAAATTTTCACCCCCTGAATGTCATTCAAGAAAGGGCGAAGTTAATCTTGTCGTGTGCCTTAGTCTTGTGCTTGGGTGCGCCTAGTCTTGCGCTTGGGTACGCCTAGTCTTGTGATGTGTGTGGGTATTTCTTTTTGAGCAGATGGCTGAAATTAAGATGGCGCAATGCGGGGCTTGCGCAATTTTGGTTGAAACGATGGCTGAAATCTGTGCTGCCTTTTAGCTGATAGCGTTCAACCAATTCGGGATATTCTTC